>CAMOHY010000113.1 GCA_946615495.1 uncultured Clostridia bacterium | reverse complement strand
AGGTAATAATCCTTCTGGTTTTTGTCGATCTGCTTTTTCAGCCGGCTCTGCACCTGCTTTTCGATGCCCGCCAATTCCGTTTCCCGAATCAGAATGCCGCACAGCGTTTCCAGCCGCTGCGCCGCGTCGATTTCCTCCAGGATGGCCTGGCGGTCCTCCACGCGGGTGAGCACATTGGCCGCGATGATATCAGCCAATTGGTCGGGCTTGTCCACTTCGCCCACGGAACGCAGCGTCTCCCCCGATACGCGCATGGATGCCCGCGCGTATTCCTCAAACAATTCATGGGTGGTGCGCACCATGGCTTCCATTTCCGCGGTGTCGGCCACCACCTGGGACGGCGCCTCCAATTCCGCCACCCAATAAGGCTCCTCCTGGGTGATGGCGCGCAAAATGGCCCGCTGCTGGCCTTCCACCAGCACGCGAATGGTGTCGCCGGGCAGATTCAGCACCTGCCGGATCTGCGCCACTGTGCCCACCCGGCAAAAATCCTCCATGGTGGGCTCTTCCACTTCGCCGTCCCGCTGGGCCACCAAAAACACCTGCTGGTCCTCCGTCATGGCCTGCTCCAGGGCGGCCACGCTCCTGGCGCGGCCCACGTCAAAATGCAGCACCATATGGGGAAACACCATCAGCCCCCGCAGCGGAATGAGCGGCAGACGAAGCATTGCGTTCTTTTTCTTTCTTGGCATATGATCTCCCTGATTAACTGTTTTTTCCGGCGAAAGGGTTTTCGCCGTTTACGTGGCCCATTATACTTGATTTAGGCAAAAAATGCAACAGGTCAGCCCTGGGCGGCGGGCAGGGGCGCGGCGGCCAGGGGCTGGGAAGAAGCCAAATTGCCTTCTCCGCTTTCCTCCCTTAACCGCTTGGGCAGCAGCATGGCCCCCAGCGCCTCCTGCACCGTGTCCACCAGCACCACCTGCACCCCCGCGTCCCGGAAGCGCTCCATATCGTTTTCCCGCGGAATGAGCACGCGGGAAAGCCCCGCCTTTTTGGCGGCCTCCACCTTGGCGCTCACGCCGCCAACGGGCAGCACCCGGCCCTGCACGCCGATTTCCCCCGTCACCGCGGCGGAGCCGTCCACCGGCTGCCCGGTCAGGGCGCTCACCGCCGCCACCGCCATGGCCACCCCGGCGGAGGGCCCGTCCACCGGCGCGCCGCCGGGAAAATTGATGTGGATATCCGTTTTATCTCCGGCGTAGCCCAGGCGGCGAAGCAGCGTAAGCACATTTTCCGCGGAAGCGCGGGCGGTGGACAAGCGGCGCATTCTGCGCCCTTCGCCGCCCAATTCTTCCTCCTCCACGATGCCCGTAATCTTTACCCGGCCGCTTCCCGGCCCCGCTACCGCCTCAATTTCCATCACCGCGCCCTGATGGCTGCCGTGCACCGCCAGGCCGTGCACCGCGCCCACCCGGTTTTCCAGCGCCGCGGCGCGGCCCGGCTGCCGGGCGTAGTGGCCCGCCTCGATGACCCATTCCATGTCGGCTTCCGTCACATTCACGCGGCCCTCCAGCTGGGCTACGCCGGAAGCCATTTGCACCATGTTCACCGCGTCCCGGCCGCAGGCGGCGTAGCAGCCCACCGTTTCCGCCGTTTTTTTGCTCATGGAGAAGCCCGCCCGTTCCGCCGCCTCAAAGGCGATGCGGGCCACCTCATCCGGCTCCAGCGCCCGGAAAAAAATCTCCATACACCGGGAGCGCAGGGCGGGCGATATTTCCTCCGGGCTCCGGGTGGTGGCCCCCACCAAGCGAAAATCCGCCGGCAGGCCGGACTTGAACACTTCATGCACATACCGGGGCGTGCCCGCGTCGTCCGGGTCGTAATAGGCGGATTCAAACTGTACCTTTCTGTCCTCCAGCACCTTGAGCAGCTTGTTCATTTGAATGGGATGCAGTTCTCCGATCTCATCCAAAAACAGCACGCCCCCGTGGGCCCGGCTCACCGCCCCCGGCTTGGGCTGAGGAATGCCCTGCACCCCCAAGGGCCCCGCCCCCTGATAAATGGGATCATGCACGCTGCCAATGAGCGGGTCCGCGATGGCCCGCTCGTCAAACCGCACGCAGGTGGCGTCCATTTCAATAAAAGGGGCGTCCTGCCGGAAGGGCGTGCCGGGGCTTTGCTTGGCCGCCTGAAGGGCCAGGCGGGCGGCGCAGGTTTTTCCCACGCCCGGCGGTCCGTAAATAATAACGTGCTGGGGATTTTTCCCGCACAGGATGGCCTTTAAGGACCGGATGCCCTCCTCCTGGCCCACAATATCCTCAAAGCGGCGGGGCCGCACGTGCTCCGTCAGCGGCTCTGTCAGGGACACAGCGCGCATCCGGCGCAGGTTTTCCATTTCCCGCGCGCTCTCCCGGCGGCCCACGGGCTGTGCCGCACGCTGTTTTTTCAGCTGCGTGTAAAAATACGCCCCCATGATGATGGTTACCACCAATTGCACCGTCAGCAAAATCCAGCTCAAATTCCATTCCCCCCTTTTCCGACTACCAGATAGCATGGCTAAAGGGAGGATGATCCATGCGCGGAAAAAAGAAAAGACAGGCGCGTTTTTCCGTTTCCTGCGCCTGCCTTTTCATTTCTTAACGCTTGTTCGTTCTTTTACCGGATTTTTCCCATTCTGTCCTTCAGCGCGGCAACCGCCGTCCGGTCGGCGGGCAGCCAATCCACTGCGTCCATTTCCTCCGGGCCCAGCCATTTGGCGTTTTCGTGCTCCTTCAGCGTTAGCCGGCCCGATACCACGGTGCACAGAAAGCATTCCATGGTCAGGCAAAAGCCCGGCTCTTCATGCTCCACGGTGGTAAGCTTTTCGTCCACCCGGATTTCCGTGTCCAATTCCTCCCGGATTTCCCGAATCAAGGCCTCCTCCGGCGTTTCCCCCGGCTCAATTTTCCCGCCCGGAAATTCCCAGCCATCCTTGGCCGCGCCGTAGCCCCGCTGGGCGGCGAAAATCTTTTCTCCCTGGCGGATCACGGCGGCGGCCACCCGAATCCTTTTCATGCTGCTGCCCTCTCCTTTCCGCCATTCAGGCCTCGCCGGCGTGGTGGCAGGCCGCATAATGGTTGGGCGCAATTTCTTTCAGCTCCGGCTTTCTTTCCTTGCATTCTCCCGTGCAGCGCCCGCACCGGGTGTGGAAGGGGCAGCCGGAGGGCGGCGCGGCGGGATTGGGCACATCGCCCTCCAGCACAATGTGCCGCTGCTTGTGGGTGGGGTCGTGGCTGGGCACGGCGCTGAGCAGGGCTTGGGTGTAGGGATGGGCGGGGTGGCGGTACACTTCCTCCGTGTCCCCCATTTCCATGATGGAGCCCAGGTACATCACGCCCACGCTGTTGCTGATATGGCGCACCACGTTCAGATCGTGGGAAATAAAGATCAGCGACAGCTCCATTTCCTGCTGCAATTCCATCATCAGGTTCAGAATCTGCGCCTGAATGGACACATCCAGGGCGGAAACGGGCTCATCCGCCACCACGAAGCTGGGATGGGTAATGAGCGCGCGGGCAATGGAGATGCGCTGCTTCTGGCCGCCGGAAAACTGATGGGGATAGCGCTCCAATTGGTCCGGCGTCATGCCGATGAGCTGGAGCATATTTTCCACCCGCGCCCGCAGCTCCTCCGGCGGCAATTGAAAATGCACCTTCAGCGGTTCGCTGAGCAGCTTCCACACGTTCATGCGGGGGTTCAGGGAGGAATAGGGATTTTGGAAAATGAACTGCATATCCCGGCGCTTGAGCCGCATTTCCTCCTCGGAAAGAGCGCTCAAATCGTCCCCGTTAAAATACACCTGGCCGCCGGTGGGCTCAATCAGGCGCAGGATGGCGGAGCCGGTGGTGCTTTTCCCGCAGCCCGATTCGCCCACCAGGGCGAACACTTCCTTTCTGCGCACGGAAAAGCTCACGTCCTCCACCGCGTGCACGTGGCCCACGATTTTTTTCATCAGGCCCCGGCGGATGGGAAAATACACCTGCAAATGCCGGACGTCCAGCAGGATATCCTTGCTTTTTTCGCTCACGCTTCCACCTCCCCGCTGTGCAGGAAGCAGCGGCACAAATGGCCTGGCGCGGCTTCCGTCAGCCCCGGCATTTCCCGGCGGCACCTGTCCATACATTTTTCGCAGCGGTCCGCAAAGCGGCAGCCCTGGCTCCATTGTCCGCCGGGGGGCACGATGCCGGGAATGGTATACAGCTTCCGGCTTTCGCCGCCCAGGGACGTGACGGCCCGCAGCAGGCCCAGGGTATAGGGGTGGGCCGTGTGGCTGAACAATTCCACCACGCTGGCCTGCTCCACAATCTGCCCGGCGTAAAACACCGCCACCTCTTCGCAGGTTTCGGCGATCACGCCCAAGTCATGGGTAATCATGATAATGGAGGTATCGTTCTGCTCCTTTAAATCGTTCATGAGCTTCAAAATCTGGGCCTGGATGGTCACGTCCAAGGCGGTGGTGGGCTCGTCCGCCAGCAGCAGGCGCGGATCGTTGATGAGCGCGATAGCGATCATGATGCGCTGCAATTGCCCGCCGGACAGCTGATGGGCGTAGGAGGAAAGAGTTTGCTCCGGCCGGGGAATATTCACCCGGCGCAGCATTTCCAAAGCCCGCTCCCGCATTTCGGCCTTGCCCATGTGGGGATGATGGAAGGACAGGGCTTCAAACATCTGCATTTCCACGGTGAAAATGGGGTCCAGCGATGTCATGGGCTCCTGAAATATCATGGAAATTTCCTGGCCCCGCACCTGCCGCATTTCCTTTTTGTTCAACCGGAGCAGTTCCCTTTCCCCGTCCTTGCTGTCATACCGGATGGAGCCCTCGCTCACCCGCAGCGGATAAGGCAGCAGGCCCAAAATGGCGTTGGCGGTAATGGACTTGCCGCAGCCCGATTCGCCCACCACGCCGAAGGAGCATTTCTTTTTTACGTTCAGGTCCACCTTGTCCAGCAGGCGGACGGTGTTTTTGCCCCGGAGGGTGGTGATTTTCAGATTTTTAATTTCCAGCAAATTTTCCATCACGCGCCCCTCCTTACAGCTTGAGCTTGGGGTCCAGGGCGTCGCGCAAAGCGTCGCCCAGCACATTGAAGGAAAGGATGGTCATGATAATAAACAGCGCCGGAAACAGCACCAGCCAGGGCGCCCGCTCCATGTATTTGCGGGCGTCGCTGAGCATGCCGCCCCAGGAGGGGTTGGGCGGGGTGATGCCCAGGCCCAAAAAGCTCATGGACGCCTCGGTCAGGATAGCGCCGGAGAGGGCCAGCGTGGCCTGCACCGTAAAGGGGGCCAGCACATTGGGCGTTACGTGCTTAAAGAGAATCTTCATCTTTTTTAAGCCGATGGACCGGGCGTTGGCGATATAGTCCGTAGATTTCACCGTTTTTACCGACGCGCGCACCGTGCGGGTGAACACGGGGATATTCACGATGCCAATGGCGATCATGGTGTTGATAATGCTGGTGCCCAGGGCGGACACAATAAACAGGGCCAGCAGGATAGAGGGGAAGGCGAAAATAACGTCCATCACCATCATAATGACGGATTCAATCCGGCCTTCAAAGAATCCGGCGATCATGCCCAGCAGGTAGCCAAACCCCGCCGCGATGCCCACAGCCACGATGCCCACCTCCAGGGACACCCGCGCGCCGTACACGATGCGGCTGAACACATCCCGGCCAAAATGGTCCGTGCCGAACCAGAACTGGGCGCTGGGCCCGGACAGCTTGGCGCGGGCGTTCATTTTCGCCACGTCGTACTGGGCGATCCAGGGCGCGAACACCGCCATCATAATAACGATGCCCACGCCGATCATGCCCGCGCGGCCCATGGGGTCCCGCCAAAGCTGGCGCAGCAGGCTTTCATTGCCCGGCAGGGAACGGTTTTTCACGGTTTTCTCTCGTTTTTTCATGTCCGTTCCCTCCTCAGCTGTAAGAAATGCGCGGGTCGATATAGGTGTACAAAATATCCACCAGCAAATTCACAATCACGTATAGGAAGGCGATGAACAAAACGCAGCCCTGCACCACCGGGAAATCCCGCTGGGAAATGCCGGTCAGGGTATATTGGCCCAAACCGGGAATGGAGAATATTTGCTCAATCACCACGGTGCCGCCCATCAGGCCGCCGATCTGCATACCGATCAGGGTGACGATGGGAATGGAGCTGTTTCTGAACGCGTGGCGGAAAATCGTCACCCTTTCCGGCGCGCCCTTGGCCCGCACCGCCTTGATGTAGTCCTGCCGCAGCACCTCCAGCATGGAGGAGCGCGTCATGCGCATCACGGACCCGGCCATCACCGAGCCCAAAATAAAGGCGGGCAGAAGCATAATTTCCATGTTCGTGCCGAAATTTTCAAACAGGCCCACATATTTTACCGGCGTGTAATAATGAAACGCCTTGGAAAAAAACAATATAAGCAACGTGGCGGAGGCGAAATTGGGCACGGATACGCCCAGCAGCGCCACCACGCGCACGATACGGTCGATGGCGCTATTGCGCTTCAGGGATGAAAGAATGCCCAGGGGCAGCGCGATCACCCACGCGATCAGGCAGGCCAAAATGGCCAGCTCCGCGGAAATTTTGAACCGGTTCATGATTTCGGGAAACACCGGCGCGCCGGTGCGGAACGACTCCCCAAAATCCCCGGTGAGCGCTTTGCCGATCCAGGAAAAATACTGCTGGATCAGCGGCTTGTCCAGGCCCAGCTTAGCCTCCCACATGGCGCGCAGCTCCGGCGTTTCCTCAATGCCCAGAATGCCGGACACCACGTCGCCCGGAATGAGCTGCATCACCACAAAAATAGCGATACTCACGCCAATCAGGATGGGGATCAGCGTCAACAGCCTTCGGATAATATAGTCGCGCATAGGCTACTCCTCAACGGCAGAAAGAATGAAGCGATAAAATGGCAAAGGCAGGCGCGGAACTTTCATTCCGCGGCTCAGGCGCTGTCTCACATTCTGTAAAAATCGCACAAACGCAGCATTGGTTGACC
>CAMOHY010000112.1 GCA_946615495.1 uncultured Clostridia bacterium | reverse complement strand
TGGGCATGCGCGATCCTTGGGACCGCATCGTGGGCAAGGGCTTCTACGGCGTGGAAGGCATGCCTTCTTACGAAGTAGCCATCGAAGCGAACATGAACCAGTTCACCGACACCATGGCCCAGATGGAAGCGATTCTGGGCAGCAACGAGCTGCACGACAACCAGGCTCCTTCCGTGAAGGCTTCCGGCAGCGTGGCCCTGGGCCTGGGCACCGACGTGGGCCTGATTGACTTTTCCGAGTATTTCACCGCCGAGGACGGCTTTGACGGCGTGCTGGATCCCGCTGCCGCCACCTATGACGTGTCCAAGGTGGACAGCACCACCGTCGGCACCTATCAGGTGAAGGGCATCTTCGCCGATAAGGCCGGCAACGAAGGCAGCGCCAAGCTGAACGTGTACGTGTTCAATCCCGACAACACCACCGCCCCCACCCTGACCGTGAAGGAAGAGCTGCCCACCGTGGCCATGGACAGCAACACCGCCGATATCGACTGGGCCGGCCAGTTTGTGGACGTGGCTGCCGACGCGGACGGTCTGGACCTGAAGGAAAATGTGACCGCCGATGTGAGCCAGCTGGATACCTCCACTCCCGACGAATATCCTGTGGAACTTTCGGTGATAGACTACGCCGGCAATATCACCACTGTGGAAATCACCGTGAGCGTGGTTGCCGAATAATTGAAATCCCATGGCGCGCCGGTTCCATCCGGCGCGTCCCCGCAGCGGCGGGCGTAACCGGGGGCCATCCCTGCGGCGCCCGCCGCCTTTCGTTTTCATCAAGCCCAAAGCGCCAAACAAAAAATGGTTTCTGAAAAGACAAAAGGGGTGAAGCCCGTGCGAAGCAAGAAAAAAGTTATCATTGGCGTATGCGCGGCGGTAGTAATCGCGGCCGCCCTGCTGTGCGCCGTGCTGCTTCCCGGCAAGGAAGAAAAGCTGTTTGCCATGTCCGCTAAGCAGGGAGGGCAGGCCAGGGAAAAGACGTACCAGGCCTACCTGGACGAAAACGGGTACGAGGAGAAGGTATCTTCTGCCCAGGTGGAGGTGGACGTTTTTGCCTGGCAGGCAAAAGACGCGGCCCAGGCGGAAAACGGGCAGGACGGCGTGCTCACGGGCGACGCGGGCGTGCTTACCTGGCCGTTTACAGTGGAGGAAGCCGGGTTTTATCACCTGAAGGTGGGCTACATCGGCCTGCCGGGCACCACGTCGGACATTCAGCGCCGGGTGCTTTTGGACGGGGAAGCCCCTTACAACGCCCTGAACCAGATCGTGTTCAAGCGGCTGTGGCGGGACGAGGACATTCGCTTAAAGAATGAAAACGAGATCCGGCCCAATGCGGAGGAGGTCTATCAGGCCCAAACCGTGTTCCTGGAGGATTACGACCGCCGCAGCGGCGCGCCGCTTCTGTTTTATTTGCCGGCAGGGGAGCACACCCTGTCCTTTGAAGCGGTAAAGGAGCCCATGGAGATTACCTCCCTTTCCTTTGAAGCCGCGCCCGCGGCCCCGGCTTACGCGGATGCGCTGGCCGGATGGCAGGCGGCGGGGATCGCGCCGCTCAGCGGCGAAGCGCCCGTCATTTGTCAGGCCGAGCGCCGGGAGGGGGGCACCAGGGAAATCCTGAAATCCAGCCCCTCCATCAACGTGCAGAAGAATTATTCCGACGCCGCGCTGGTGCCCTACCACGCCTGGCATACCCTGTACCCCACCATTGGGGCGGGCAGCTGGGCCCAGCCGGGGGACCAAATCACCTGGACGGTGGAAGCGCCCAAGGACGCCCTGTATCTGCTCACCTTTAAGGGGAGGCAGACCAACCGGGGCGTGACCAGCTACCGCCGCCTTAAAATCAACGGGGAAATCCCCTTCGCGGAGGCCGCGGTGATGGGCTTTGATTACTCCGGAGTGATGCAGAATTACACCCTGACGGACGAAAACGGCCATCCCTATTGGGTGCATCTGCACGAGGGCGAAAACACGGTGAGCCTGGAAGTGGTGCTGGGGTCCATCGGCGGGGTGCTGAGCCAGGTGGAGGAAAGCCTGCGCACGCTGAACGATCTGTACCTGCGCACCATTCAAATCACCGGTCAGGCCCCCAGCCAGTTTATCGATTATGAAATCGCCAAGAAGGTGCCGGGGTTCGTAACCTCCATGCAGAAGGAAAGCCGGCGGCTGTATTCCCTGGTGGACGAAATGGTGAAGATCACCGGTGAAAAAGGCGAAAACACCGCCCTGCTGGAAAAAATGGCCATTGAGGCGGAAGGCCTGGCCCAAAAACCGGAACAGATCGTGAACGAGCTGAACCAGTTTAAAAACAACATTTCCGCCTTGGGCACCTGGATTGTGAATATTTCCAGCATGCCCCTGGAAATGGACAGCCTGATTCTGTCCGCCGATCTTGACGCCCTTCCCGCGCCGCGGGAAACCAGGTGGGAGGGAATCAAGGCGGACACCGCCCGGTTCTTCGCCACCTTCTTCCATTCGGCCAGCAGCGTGGTGTCCGACAGCGAAACCACCGGCAGCCAGGGCATCAAGGTGTGGATGGCTTCCGCGGGACGGGAGCAGGCCCAGATCATCCAGAACATGATCGACGAAACCTTCGCCCCCGAAACGGGCATCCCCGTGAAGCTGCAATTGATTCCCACGGACGTGGTGCTGCGGGCCGCCCTGGCTGGCAACGGCCCCGACGTGGTGATCGGCCTTTCTCAGGCCACGGCGCAGGACTTTGCCATGCGCGGCGCGGTGCTGGATTTAAGCAAGCTGGAGGGCTTCAAAGAAGCCACCGCCAAGTACGGCCAGGGCCTCATGCGCACCGCCTCCTATCAGGACGGGGTATGGGGCATTCCGGAGCAGGTGACCTTCCAAATGCTGTTCTACCGCCAGGACGTGCTGGACGATTTGGGCCTGTCCGTGCCCCATACCTGGACGGAAATTATGGAAATGATTCCCGTGCTCAGCCGGGAAAACTATAAATTCTATATGCCCTCCACCCGCGTGGCCACGGGGCTTAACGTGTTCCAGGCCATGGTGTACCAAAATGGCGGCGAAATCTATCTGGGCCAGGGCGGCGATTACGGCATTGCCTCCGCCCTGTACAGCGACGAGGCCATGGAAGCCTTCAAATGGTTCACCGATCTGTTCACGGTGCACGGCCTGGAGGTGCAGGCGGATTTCAACAACCGCTTCCGCACCGGCGAAATGCCGGTGGGCATCACGGATTACACCGCCTACTGCACCCTGGAAATTTTCGCCCCGGAAATCAAGGGCCTGTGGAGCTTTGCCCCCTTCCCCGGCACGGAGCTGCCCGATGGAACGCTGGATAACACCTATGTGTGCGACACCGTGCAGACCGTAATAATGAAGGGCGCGAAAAACAAGGACGCGGCCTGGGCGTTTGTAAAGTGGTGGAATTCCACCCAGAGCCAATTGAGCTACGCCAACACCCTGGAATCCATCATGGGGGCCGCGGCCCGGTATCCCGCCGCCGACCCGGACGTGATCCGGCAGTTGCCCTGGAGCAACAAGGAGCTTTCCGAGCTGCTTTCCCAGTATCGGCATTTGACCGGCATGCCCGCCGTGCCCGGCTACTACATGAACACCCGCATGATCTCCTACGCCTTTGAGGACGTGGTGGCGGACCTTTCCAGCCCCCGGGAGACCCTGTACCTGAACATTCGGGATATTGACAAGGAACTGACCAAGAAACGCACCGAATTTGGATTGACCACCATGGAAGGAGGGATGAAGGAATGATGGTTTCCTCCCAAAAGCTGTCCTTTGGGGCGGCGCTGAAACGGTACCGGAACCAATACCTGCTGGTGGCCCCCTTCGCCATCGTGTTTTTCCTGTTCACGGTGCTGCCGGTGGCTGCCGCCATCGCCTTGAGCTTCACATCCTTCAACATGACCAGCATGCCCACCTTCGTGGGCCTGACCAACTATGTGACGCTGATCGTGGAGGACGACGTGTTTTTGACGGCCCTCAAAAACACCCTGGTATTCGCCCTTTTGACGGGGCCCCTTTCCTACATCATGTGCTTCCTGTTCGCCTGGCTGATTAACGAATTGCCCCGCATTCCCAGGGCCTTGATGACATTGGTATTCTATGCCCCCTCCATTTCGGGCAACGTGTACCTGGTCTGGAAGCTGATTTTTTCCTCCGATACCTACGGCTGGGCCAACGCCTGGCTGATGAAGCTGGGGATTACAAGGGAGGCCATTTTGTGGCTCACCACGGAAGCCTACATCATGCCCATTTTGATCGTGGTGCAATTGTGGATGAGCCTGGGCGTATCCTTCCTCTCCTTCATCGCCGGCTTGCAAACGGTGGACAAGGCCATGTACGAAGCCGGGGCTGTGGAGGGCATCAAGAACCGCTGGCAGGAATTGTGGTTCATCACCCTGCCCGCCATGAAGCCCCAGCTCATGTTCGGCGCGGTAATGCAGATCACGTCCTCCTTCGCCGTCAGCCAGATTTCCCTGGACCTGGTGGGCTTCCCCTCCGTCAACTACGCGGGCCACACCATCATGACCCATCTGCACGATTACGGCAACCTGCGCTATGAAATGGGCTATGCCTGCACCATCGCCGTGGTGCTGTTCCTAATCATGCTGTTCTGCAACATTCTGGTGCAGAAGCTGCTGCGCAAGCTGGGTTAAGGGGGGAAGAAAAATGGCAAAGAAAAAGAAGCTTCCCAAGGCCCCCCGGCGGCACGGCCTGGTCGCCGCGCTGCGCAGGCGGAAACTCAAGCGCCGCCGCAGCCTGGCGGTGGATATCCTGCTCTTTCTCCTGCTGGCGGGGTTTGGCATTTTCTCCCTGTTCCCGCTGATCTTCACTGTGGTGAACGCCTTTAAGCCCATGAGCGAGATTTTCATTTTCCCGCCCAAGCTGACGGTGGATAATCCCACGCTGAACAATTTCTACGATCTTTCCTTCATTCTGGAATCCTTCGACGTGCCCATGAGCCGTTACATCTTCAATACGGCCATCATCACGGGCCTGGGCACCCTGGGCACCGTGCTGCTGGGCTCCATGGCGGCCTTCGCCCTGGCGAAATACCAGTTCCCCGGCAGCAAATTGATGAGCAGCCTGATCGTGTACGCCCTCATGTTCTCCGCTTCCGTAACCGCTATTCCCAATTACCTGATTATGACCTACCTGGGCTTGGTGGATACCTACTGGGCGGTGATTCTAACGGCGGTAGGCGGCACGCTGGGGCTGTACCTGATGAAAAACTTCATCGTGCAGATTCCCGATTCCCTGATCGAGGCCGCCACCATCGACGGGGCCAATGAATTCACCATTTATTGGCGCATCATCATGCCCCTGTGCAAGCCCGCCTGGATCACGCTGATTATTCTGTCCTTCCAGCAAATGTGGGGCACCACCGGCGGCGTGTTCATCTATTCCGAAGAGCTCAAGCCCGTCAGCTACGTGCTGTCCCAGCTGGTCAGCGGCGGCATCGCCCGCACCGGCGTTTCCTCCGCCGTGTCCCTGATTATGATGACCGTGCCGGTGGCCGTGTTCGTGATTTCCCAGAGCAACGTGCTGGAAACCATGTCCACCTCCGGCATGAAGGATTAAGGAGGGAAAAGAAGATGAAAAAATTGCTTTCCTTCCTGCTGGCCCTGCTGCTGCTTCCCGCCGCGGCCCTGGCCGCCGATGGCTCCAGCAACGTGTATGAGGGCTACACCTACGATTTTTACGGCAACGTGAAATCCACCCCGTCCCCCTTCCTGCTGGAAAAAACCATCACGTCCGAAAACTTAAAGGGCATCTCCCTGGACAGCGTGGACGACGTGTGCACCAGCGCGGACGGACGCATTTTCCTGGTGGACGGCAAACAAAGCCGCGTCCATGTACTGAACGGAGACGGGAAAATGCTCAAAACCCTGAAAACCATCCGGGATACAAACAACAAGATTGTGATTCTGGAGGATGGGTCCCAGCTCATGTTCAACGGCTGCCAAGGCGCGTTTTACCACGAAAAGCAAAAGGAGCTCTACATCGCCGATACCGCCGCCCAGCGGGTGGTGGTGCTGGACGGGGAAACCTATACCTTTAAGCGCCTTATTACCAAGCCTGCCAACATGACCGGCGTTACCGAATTCAAGCCCGCCAAGGTGACGGTGGACAACGCCGACCGCATTTATATCGTGGTGCAAAGCAGCTACGAGGGCATTATCGAGCTCAACGAGGACGGCACCTTTTCCCGTTACTTCGGCGTGAACGAGCCCCAGGTGAACCTGGTGGATTTCCTGTGGAAATCCATCGCCACCGACGCCCAGAAGGAAAAAATGGGCAAAACCTACGCTCCCGCCTTCAACAACGTGGCCCTGGACGGGGAGGGCTTCGTTATGGCCGTCACCAGCGACCTGAGCGCCAATAAGCCCGTGTTCCGTTTGAATTTCCAGGGCAAAAACGTGATCCGGGAAATGGGCAGCTTTAACGTGCTTGGCGACCTAAAGACCCCGGACGGCAGCAATTCCGTGTTTGTGGACATTGCGGTAAAGCCCTACGGCACCTACGCCGTGCTGGATAAGGCCTATGGCCGCGTGTTCCTGTACAACTTTGACGGCGAGCTGCTTTCCGTGTTCGGCAGCAAGGGCAATTTGAACGGCGAATTCAAAATTCCCAGCGCCATCGCCTGGCTGGGGGATAAGCTGGTGATTGGCGACAGCTCGCTGCGCTGCGCCTACATCATGGAGCCCTCCCAGTTCGGCCAGGCCCTGCTGGACGCTAACGAAGCCTACTATTATGGCCGCTGGGACGAGGCCACCGCCCGCTTTGAACAGGTGCTTCGCCTGTGCTCCAACATGGAAACGGCCTATGTGGGCATCGGCAAAAATTTGCTCATGCAGGAACAGTACAAGCAGGCCATGGATTACTTCAAGCTGGGCAACAACCGGGAGTTCTTCTCCAAGGCCTACAAGGGCTACCGCAGCGAAGTGATGCGGGATCATTTCGGCGTCATCGCCGTCATCGGCGTGGCGCTGATCGCCCTGGTGATCGGCTCTGAAATCTCCTACAACCGCAAGCAAAGGAGGGGAAGCAAATGAAAAAGCCCATCACCAAGGAAAAGCTTCGCTGGTGGG
>CAMOHY010000111.1 GCA_946615495.1 uncultured Clostridia bacterium | reverse complement strand
GAAAGACTGCTTGCAGACTTTCGATGGCAGAGCATCGACTTTGTCGATGCTCTGGAGGGCTGCGGCCCTTCCTTCCCTTTTGCAATCTATTTCATTATTCCACAGCAATCAAATAATAGTACAGCGGCTGTCCGCCGGGATGCACCTCTACGTCGCAGTCCGGGCACATTTCGCCAATCTCGGCGCCCAACGCCTGAGCGTCCTCCTCCTTGGTGTCCGCGCCGTAGTACACGGTAATCAGCCCGTCATCCTCGGTAACGATGGTCTTGACCAATTCGATGGCCACATCGTGCACATTGCTCGCCTTGAAGGCCACCTTGCCGTTGTGCAGGCCAATGATGTCGCCCTCGTTGATGTGCATATCCTCAAATTCGCTGTCCCGCACGGCGTAGGTGATGGTGCCGGTGCGCACCCGCTGGGCCGCTTCCTCCATGCGCGCGGCGTTCTCTTCCGCGTCCAGATCGGGCTGGAAGGCCACCGCCGCGGCGATGCCCATGGCCACATTCTTGGTGGGAATCACCACCACGTTCTTTTCGCTCAGTTCCGCGGCCTGCTGGGCGGCCAGCACGATATTGCCGTTGTTGGGGAACACGAAAATGGTTTCCGCGTTCACGGAATCAATGGCCTTTTGCAAATCCTCGATGGAGGGGTTCATGGTCTGCCCGCCCTCCACGATGGCGTCCACCTGCAAATCCTTCAGAATGCTGGAGAAGCCTTCGCCCAAAGAAACGCTCACCATGCCGTAAGGCTTGGGCGGCTCCTGGGCGTGGGCGGCGGCCTCCGCTTCCTCCCTGGCTCGCTGGATATCCATCAGGTTCTTTATGTCCACTTCCTCCAGTTCGCCCATTTCCGTGCCGTATTGCAGCACGCGGCCGGGGTCGCTGGTGTGCACGTGCACCTGATAGCCGCCTTCAGCCGGTTCCAGCTGCACCATATCGCCGATGCGGTTCAGCCGCCGGCGGAAATGGTCGATATCGCTTTCCTGCACCGTATCCTTGATATGGGTGAGGGCAAACGCGGTATGGTAGGCAAACTTGAATTCTTCAATGGCCTCGTGGTCGTCCACAAATTGCTCGGCCTGGGCGGCTTCCTGCTCTGCGGCCACGGACTCAATGGATTCGCCCCGCAGCACGGCGGCATAGCCGGTGTAGATGAGCAGCAGCCCGTAGCCGCCCGCGTCCACCACGCCCGCCTGCTTGAGCACGGGCAGCATTTCCGGCGTGCGCTTCAAAATGGCGTCGCCGCTTTGCAGAATCACGGTAAAGAGCGCGTCGTAATCATTGGGGGCCAATTGGGCCTGGCGCACCGCGTCCTCGGCAATGGTGCGCGCAACGGTCAAAATGGTGCCCTCCTTGGGCTTCATTACAGCCTTGTACGCCGTTTCCGCGCCCCTTTGCAGCGCGGCGGCAAAATCCACGGGCGTGATTTTTTCCACGCCCTTGAGCGCCTTGGCAAAGCCGCGGTAAAGCTGGCTGGTAATAACGCCGCTGTTGCCCCGCGCGCCGCGCAGGGCGCCTTTGCTCAGGGCCTCCGCCGCTTCGTCGGCGCGAATGAATTCCTTGGAATTGATTTCACGGGTGGCGCTGGCCATGGTCAGGCTCATATTGGTGCCCGTGTCGCCGTCAGGCACGGGGAACACGTTGAGCGCGTCCACCGCTTCCCGGTTTTTTTCCAGTAAAGCCGCCCCTGCCAGCACCATTTCCCGCAGCAGCAGCCCATCAATCGACTGTACTTGTATCAAGGGTTTTCCCTCCGTTCAAACGTGGAACAAATCAAACACGGATACCTTCCACGGAAATATTGACGGAGCGAACCTTGACCCCCGTCATGCTCTCCAGCTTGTAGCGAACGACCTCAACGATGGTTTTGCACACCTCGGCCACGGAAATGCCGTATTCCACCACGATGAACAAATCCACATCCAATTGGTCGTCCACCAGGCGCAGCTGCACGCCCTTGCTGAGATTTTCGCGGCCCAGCCATTCCACCAAGCCATCCTTGGCGCGCTTGGAGGACATGGCGACAATGCCATAGCATTCCAGCGCCGCATAACCAACGACCTTGAGCATTACGTCTTCGGCGATGAAGATGGTGCCCATGTCATTCTTGATTTTGCACTCCATTTTTTGAACCTCCTTAAGCCGGTCCTGATTCAGAAGGATACTCTGAATCAATCTATAGTATACTGTATTTTGGCCGGGGATGCAAGAGCCCAATTGAGAAAGCAAGGCAAATTTGCAGTTTTTTCCCATTTTGCCCGCCTCATCCCTCCCCTTTAAGAAAAAAACCAGCCTAAAATAAGCTGGAAATATGGCTGTGCCAATTCATTTCTGAACTGAAATGATACAAATCTTGGCCGCGCCCGCCAGGCGCGGAGGCCGTCCTTATTATTCAATTCCTGCATGGATCGAATTCTATTTTTTGCTGCTGCGCCATGGGAATAAACCAAATTAAGTTTATTCCGCCGTGTCTATTTTTGCCCAGTCTCCCGGCGCTTTAACCGCGGCCCCGCCCTGAAAAAACGAAACGCACACGCAGCCGCTTCCCTCAAAGGGCACGCGGCCGCCCGCCGTGCCGATGGCCGCCCCCGCCTTCACCCGCTGGCCCGGCTGCACCGAAACGCTTTTTAATCCTTGAACGCGGCAGGCATACCCATTTTCCATCGTCACCGTTACGCTGCCTTCCCCGCACGCTTCAATGACGCCCGCCGCCGGCGCGCGCACCGTTTCTCCCTCCTGGGCAAAAAAATCCTGGGCCGGGTGCGCCTTCCATATCCCCGTTTCCGGGAAATACACCGGTTTTTCGCTGTATCCCCGCGCTTCTTCCCCCGTTACCGGCGGGCGCAGCAGAAGCGCTTCGGGCTTAGGCGCCGCCTGGCTCAGCCGCTGGCTCTGATCCGACAGCGCGGCCTGGTGGCCGCCCTCCGCCGCCTGCTGCCCCCGCGTCCACACCGCGGAGAGCAAAATCACCCCGGCGCACAGCAGCGCCAGCAGGTAATGTCCCCATTTTTCCATACCGCGCATGATCTTTTTCAGCATTCTTTCCCTCCGGAAAGTATTTTTCCCCGAAGCGAAAAAATTTATCCGCTGCTTTGAGGCAGAAGGCTCCTGCGGGCTGTCGCTTCCATGGTTTTTCAGTGTCTGTTTAACCGTTTCCCTCCCACAGCCAGTGCGTGGGCACGTAGCCCACGCTGCCATCTCTCAGCATGACAATGTAGGCGTCCTGAAAAACGCCGATAATTTCGTAATTGTACAGGCTAATATCAATATCCGATTTCCGCTGGCAATTTTTGTCCCAAAATAGCTTCTTTCCTTCATATTCCTCTCGCAGGCACAGCTGGGGCACGCCCTTGGGCGCCTTGACGCTGGCCATGGCGTCGCCAAAGGCCAGGTATTCCGTCATCATCCAGCCCTCCAGGCTCACTTTTCCCCAGCCGACGCGCACCCTGGTCCAGTCCCCCCTTCTTTCCAGCACCTGCACCGGCGTGCGGTTCCAGAATTTTCCCGCGCTGGGCGAATCCTTTTTCGCCTCATCCCGCAGGTGAAGCCGGTCCTTGGGGTCCGGGTTATTGACCATGGCCAAGCCCTCTGTGCTCAGCGACGCCGCCATTTTTTCCCACGTGGTTGGCATGGACTGGATATCGCCGCTGGACAGCATGAGCCAGGGAAAGCGGCCAAAACACTCCTTGTCTTCCTCGTCCCGGATGCCCCAGGGCAGGATGGTGAAGGTGCCGCTGTCCGTCATCAGCCAGGAAAGCCGCCATTCTCCCTCTCCTTGGTACAGGTATTCGCCCGTCAGGCTGTCCCAGCGAAGCAGCAGCTCCCCTTCAGAAGCGTGAAAGGTGTCCAGGGAAAACTTCTCCGGCATTTTTTCGTGGCGCCATGCGGCATACTGTCCATCCTCCCGCTGCCAAACGGTGTACAGGCGATATGTTTCCTGCTGCCGCGTTTGAATCACCATGCACCTTTCCTGCACGTCCATTTCGATAATTTCGCCCTCCACCGGCACTCTTTCCCGGTCCAGGATGGATGGGTCCCGAAGCAGATTGGCGCCGTAAGAAAACTGGAGCAATTCTTCCCATTCCCCCGCCGCCAGCTTTTTCGCCGCTTCCTCCTTTACCGGCACAGGGATTAAATCCCTGTATACCGGTTTCCGCTCCAGATCAAAGGAAGCGCAGCGAAGGAGCAAATCGTTTCCTTCCACGCGGAAATACATCGTGTCCGCCATGGTGCCATGGAGATCATACAGGCCCATGGTCCAGCCGGGATACACGTCCTTTAATTCGCTCCTGTTCAGCTGGGTGCGTTTCCTGGCTTCCTCCGGGGTGCCGGGCTTCCGGGGAAAATACCATACGCAGTTGCTCAGCTGCCGTTCGTCCTCCATCCGCACCTGGTCCGCCAGCGTGCCGTCCATGCGGTAGTAGCTCAGCGTCCCTTCGTTCCAATCAATGGCCACCAGCCCGTCCCAGGCCTCCGGGTCCACCCAGCCCGCATATTCCACCCCCTCCCGCTGCCAGTGAAAGGAGAGGACGACGCCATGCTGGGGGCTAACGATATCAAAGCCCCGGCCATCCGGCCATGGAAGCCCCGGCACGCGCTCCTGACCCGCCTCGTGCCTGGAAAAATACGCGTTTTCATCGCCGTAATCCAGGCCGCTGGTCTGCATGACGCTCTGCCAGGCGCTTCCATTCCATTCCCAGCCGTCCAGGCTGTAGCCGTATTGGCCCAGCACGAACGCCTGCTTTTCCATGCCCTCCCCGCTCAGCAATACGCAGTCCTGAATCGTGGCTGGGTCTTCGCCCCGCCTCCGAATTTCCTCCGCGATTTCCTGGGGCACCGGGTCGCAAAAGCCCCTTTCCGCCAGGGCGCCCTGCGTAAGCGCCAGGCAGATGAGTAAAAGGATAAGCAGCAACAGCCCTTTTTTCATTCCAGGCCCGCCCTTTCATTTTCGTTTTAAAAACAGCGTTATCCGTTGTCGGCTTCCAAGCGCACGCCGTACCCGCTCACGTCGTCCACGATCACGGTAAAGCCGCAGCCGCTAACGGTAAAAGTGACCGTCCATTCCTGAGTTTCGGCGTCGTAGACAGCATCGGCGGCGGCATCGCTCAGCATTTGCAGGGTAACGGGCCGCTGGGCAATAACGGGCTTGCGGGACAAAAGGAAATCCGCGGCGGTGCGGACCGCTTCCTCCTGCTCCAGACGGACCAGAAGCTTTGCCTTGATGAACCCGCGAACCGGCTTCATTTCCGCTTCCCCATCGTCCGTTTCCATATCGTCCAGCCATTCCACGTAGGCCCAATCCCCCAGGCTGGAAAGCCAGGTAACGAAATTGCATTCCGGCACTGGCGAAAGCATGGCCTGAGAAAACAGCGGGTCGTCGGTCAGGAAGGTTTCCTCAAGGGTATACACCCTTACCTGGCTAAACTGGCATTCCGCCACCTCCGCGCCCTTGGCCAGCGCTTCCTCCGGAATCCAGCCAAAGCGCCGGTGGTCCTTTTCGATGGCGTACTGAATGAGAATCCAGCCATTTTCTTTCCCGAACACCTGAATCCAATCGTTGGTGGACACCACGGCCTTTCCCTTTCCGCCCCGCAGATAGTTTTCGCCGGGGCCGGAATACACGGCGTACTGCCGCCCGCCCGGAAAAGCTTTCACCTGCTGGGCCTTCAATTTTCCTTCCGGCAGCGTGGGCGCGGAGGAAATTTTCCGCTGGGCATCCTTTAGGGTGCGGGGGACGTTATTCCAATTCATATACCGTATATCCCGCTGGAAATCGCCCTTCACCGTGCCCAGGTAATCCCAGCCCGCCAGCCAGGATTCAAAATAGATCAGCTCATTTCCCGTAAACCGTACGGCGCAGGCGTCAAAATCCTCCCAAAAGGCAAGCATCCATCTTCCGCCCTCCAGGGCGAATTCCGCCCAGCGCTCCAAATATTCTTCTTCCTCCGCCCGGTCCGAATTGGCCTGGCCGATGGTCACGGTGGGCCCAGCCACAGGCAGGGAAATATCGTTCATTTCATGCTGCGCGCCTTCTTCATTCACAAAAACGGTCAGCAGTTTGCTGCCCTGGGGTACGGCCTTGTCCGTTTCCAAATACCGCGTCCACTGGCCGTTTTCGCGTTGAAACGCTTCCAGCAGGTTATGGCCCGCCTCGTTTTGCAGCACGGCGAACCAGTAGCCCTCCTTTTCCAGCCCCGCGTCCTCCTGGAGGCGGTAGCCTTCCGCTATTCTTTTTTCCAGCGCTTCCCGTATGTCCGCGGGCAGGGCTCCTTCCTCCGCCACGGCGGCGGAGGCGCATAACACCGCCAGCACCAAAATTAACGCGATCATGATCTTTTCCATCCTGTTTCCCCTCCTTTGCAGCCTTCAACCATAATAACGATTTTCAGCGCGCATTTGTTACATCATTTTGCCTGTTTTTTTAAATTATTTCAAAAAAAATACCGCCGGGCAGCCCGGCGGCAGGCATTCAACCAACGGGGTCGGTTTATTTTCTTTTGTTCTTCAGGCATATTCCGCAGGGAGAATAGCCCATCTCCCGCATCGTTTCAAAGGACGCGAATATTTCTCTTCTGTGTTCGGGCAGAATCTGCTTTTCGGCTGAGCAGCCCGGCTTATGAAATTTATTGCTTTCCGTATTCACGATGTATTTTTCCGCGTCCTCATCCTCATTTTCACTGGCAAAAGGAATTCCCGCGCGGGTAATCACCTCGCCGGAGCCGCCGTCCCCCGGAAGGGAAATGAGGCTGTCCAGCTGCTTGGCCGAATCGTAGCCGCAGGCATAGCCCAAACGGAAAATGGACATTTCCTCCTCCGAAAGCTCCACCGGCGGCGTATACTCCAGGGCGGACTGCATAGCCGGCGCCGACACCCAGGAGGAATAGGCCCATAGATAATCCGTCGCCGCGTAGGCGGACGCGCCCATTACCGCTATCACCGCGAGAATTAGCAGCGCAGTTTTTCCTTTTTTCATTCTTTCTCACCATTTTCTGTGCTTTTTTCTACATTTTACATCGTTCCTCTTTAAAACGCAAGTTTTTCCCCAAAAACCCCGCAATCAAAAAAACGCCGGGTCAGGAAAAACCTGACCCGGCGCCAGACTATCGACAAAACCCAGGAAAGGGGGCTGTCTCGCAAACAAAAAAGCGCACAAAAAACATGACGGGAAGCTGTAG
>CAMOHY010000110.1 GCA_946615495.1 uncultured Clostridia bacterium | reverse complement strand
CCTGGAAATGCTCATTTTACGGCCGCAAATTGATAGCGGAAGCGGCTTTCAGCCGCTCCTCGGACCGGCAAAGCCGGTCCTGCGGATTGTTGATGAAAGGGCTGCGGCCCTTTCATACTTTCCTGGGGTTTATTGACAGTCTGGCCGCCGGCATCAAACCGGCGGCTTATTTCTTTATGCGCAGCATTGCAGCGGCAGAGCGGAAAAGGACTGAAAAGTTGTTTAATAAATGAGATATTCGCATTCCAGCCGCCCGTTGTACAGGCGGCGTTTTTGGCTGGAGCGCTTGCCAAAGCACCGTTCAAAGCCGGTGTGGGCGGTGATGACGCCCAGGCGGGCGTCCGGGTGCCGGTCGTAAAGCTGGCGGATGGCGCGGTACAGGCTTTCGCACTGCTTGCGGTCGCTGAGCCGCTCGCCGTAAGGCGGATTGAGCAAAAACATGGGATGGGCCGCGTCCAGCGTCAAATCCCGCAGGTCCTTCTGCATCACGGTGATTTTGCCGGAAAGGCCCGCCTGCTTGATATGGCGCTTGCACAGGGTCAGCGCCTCCGGGTCGATATCGCTGCCGCCGATCATGCCGATTTTTTGGGGATCGAACTGGCTTTCCGCATCCTTACGAAGCAGGGCCATTTCTTCCTTGGGGAAACAGGGCCAATTTTCGCAGGCAAAGCCCCGGCTCAGACCGGGAGCGCGATGGGCGCGCAGATACGCCGCCTCGATAAGCAGGGTGCCGGTGCCGCAGCAGGGGTCCCACAGGGGCATATCCGGGCGCCAGGGGGAAAGCATCACCAGGGCCGCGGCCAGCGTTTCCCTCAGCGGCGCTTCGCCGTTCCAGGTGCGGTAGCCCCGGCGGTTCAGGGCGTCGCCGCTGGTATCCAGGGTCAGGCGCGCCACGTCGCCATGGAGGCTTACCTCCACCGCGAATTCCGGCCCCGTTTCTTCGCACCAGGAAAGATGGTAATGACGCTTTAAGCGCTCGGCAATGGCTTTTTTGGTGATGGCCTGGCAGTCCCGCACGCTCATCAGCTGGCTGCGGGCACACTTGCCGCTGACGGGAAAGCGGGCGTTTCGGGGCAGATAATCCTCCCAGGGCAGGCTGAGCACCAATTGAAACAAGTCCTCAAAGGAGAGCGCCTTGCCCTCGCCCACGATGAGCAGCACCCGGTCCGCCGTGCGCAGCCATAAATTGGCGCGGAAGGCCTGGGCGGCCGTGGCGGAAAAACGCGCGCCGCCGGTTTCGCCCTTGGCCTCCAGCCCCATTTGGTTCAGTTCTTTTTTAACCAGGCCTTCCAGCCCGAAGGCGGCAGCGGCCAGAAATTCCATGATGCTTCCCCCTCTGCTTGACGCTTTTTTTATTCCAACAGGCAGCCCATTTCCAAGCGCATTTCATGGCGGGCCACGTCCTCATTGGAATATTCGCAGGCGTTGAAGCCCATCAGCGTCAGGCCCTGGGAAAGGTAAAAGGAGATGGCGGCGGTGTTGCAGCTTTGGGTTTCCAGGATCAGGGCGCGGCGGTGCTGGGCGCGGGCAATTTCGCGGGCGCGGGTCATCAGCAGCGTGCCAAAGCCCCGGCGGCGGTAGCCCTCCTGCACGCACAGGTTGGTCACGCGCAGGCGGTTATTCCAGTTTTCCGGGGTCACCTCTAAAATGGCGCGCATTTCCCTTCCGTCCCACAGGGCGTAGGCGTGGGGGTCGTCCCAATGAGGGGCGAAAAGATGGTCCACAAATTCCTTATGCACCGGAGCGCAGGGCGTGCGCACGAATTCCATGGCGAACACATTTTGGGTGCTGCGCATTTTAAAATCGTAATAGCCCTTGCTTTCATAGGAAAAAACCACCTGATAGCCTTCAAACTGCTCCCGCGGCAGTTCGCTGATGTGCATTTTTTTCGCTCCTTTTCCGGTTCATTCATAACAGTATACCATATTTTTATTCTGTTTGAAAAGACATAAATTGAAGAAAAGGGTTCCTTCCCAAAGCCCGGAAGCGTGATAATTTGGAAAAAACACGGGAAATGCGGCAAACGGACGAGGCGGCTCGACAATTCCCGCGCCTTGCTTCGACGGCCGGGAGCGGAGAATGAACCTATGATGAAGCCATTCAAACCGGGATGATGGGGGACAGGCCATGGAGCAGCTTCATTGGAACATGCCCATGCAAAAGAAAAAACGGAAAGCGCCGGGGAATCGGCTCAGGAAGGGTATCAAAGAAGGGAGCGCCGTTTTGCTGCGGCGCATGCCCACGGCGGGAGCGTTTTTTCTGCTCAGCCTGGCGCAGTGCTTTTCCGTGCCCTCGCCCTTTGCGGTGTGCTGCCTGATGGCGCTGCTGGCCGCGGGGAAAAAGCCCTGGGAAGCCCTGGCCGGCGTGGCGGCGGGGGTGTTTTTCCGCACCCTTTGGGGCCAGCCGTTGGATATAGGCCAGCTGCTGGCGTGCCCGCTGTGTTTTTTGTTTTCCCGGATCAAGGAACAAAAAACCGGCGGCGCCATGGCGCTGACCGGCGCCGTGCTTCTGCTTCGCGCCCTCCCCGGCGCCCTGCAGGCGCAGGATACGCAAACCGTGATTTTGCTGGGGGCGGGGGTGCTGCTGGGCGTGGCCTTCATGCCGGCCCTGCTGAAGGCGGCGCAGCTCATGTCCGCCCGGCCCAAACGGCTCACGCAGGATGACGCCCTGTGCCTGCTGCTGCCCGCGCTGCTGCTCGCGGCAGGGGCGGGGCGGATTTCGGCCTTTCAGGTAAATTTGGGCTATTTTGCCTGCGTTTTTTCCGTGCTCACCTTTTCCTGGCTCTGCGGCAGCCCGGCGGGGGCGTGCCTGGGCCTGGGCTGCGGTCTGTCCCTGCTGGTGGGCGGCCAAAGCGCGCTGCCGCTCATCAATTTGGCCTTTGGGGCGCTTTTGTCCGGCATGTTTCAGGGGAAAAACAGGGCCGCGGCGGCGCTTTTGTATTTGCTCGCTGCCGCCACCGCCTCCTATCTCGTCGCTTTTCAGTTTCTTCCCTTCGTTTTCGCGGCGGAGGCGGGGGCCGCGCTGGCCTTTTGCCTTTTGCCCGGCAAGTGGCTGAACCGTATTGGCCGGGCCCTGCGCATGGCGCAGTGGAGCGAACCCAAGGAAAACGCTTACACGCGGCTGAAAATGCAGCGCTGGGTGCGGGCCATCGACTGCATGGCCGACGCCCTGCCGCAGGCGCGCATCGAACCCCTGAGCCCGGCGGAGGAAAGCGAAGCGCTGACCGAAACCCTGTGCGCGGGCTGTGACCGGCTGCCCATCTGCTGGCATGAAAAATATGAGGAGACCAAAGAAGGCATGCAGGCCCTGGCCCAGCGGGGAGAGGACACGGAAGAATACCTGCGCATCATCAATGCGTATTTTTCCCTGTGCCCCCGCATTTCCCGCATCCCCGATTTGCTTTCCCACCTGGACGCGGACCGCCATGCCCGCATGCAGCGCTCCATTTGCGCTTCCTATGAGCGGGATATGCTGCAAACCCATTTGACGGCGCTTTCCCAGGCGGCGCAGCGCATCAGCCTGGAGGGCGTAAGCGGCGACAGCGAAGAGGCGCTTTGGGTTTCCTTGACGGAAGAAGCGCTGCAGGATATGCGCTTTCCGGGGCATGCGGCATTTGTGAAGCGGGTGGACGGCAGGATGACGGTATGTTTAAAGTGCGATCCGCTGGCCCTGCGTCCCACGGCCATGGATATGCTGGCCAATCAGCTCAGCCTGGAATTGCGCCTGCCGTTGGCAGTGACGGAGCAGCGGGGAGAAAGAATCATTCTGGAGGAGGAGCCGCCGCTCAGCGTGGCCACCGGCATGGCCACTGCCTGCGCCGTGACCCAGGACCGGGCGCGGCGCACGGGCCGGCGGCCGGACAACGGCGACGCGGTGCTATCCCGGCCCCTGCCCGGCGGCCAGGAATTGCTGGCCCTCAGCGACGGCATGGGCCACGGCGCGGGCGCTCAGGAGGAAAGCCGGAAAACGCTGGAATTGCTGTCCCTGTGCCTGGAAGCGGGCTACACCCGCGCCCAGGCCATGACGGCAGTGAACGGCGCCATGCTTTCCGCCACGGGAGGAGAAAAATTTGCCACGGTGGATTTGTGCCTCATTGATCTATGGACCGGGGAGACGGCCATGAACAAGCTGGGGGCCTGCGCCTCCTTTATCATTCAGGGGCAGAAAATCCACACGGTGGAGGGGGCTGCCCTGCCGCTGGGCATCATTGAGCACATAACGCCCATGGAGCACCATTTCACCTTGGGGGAAGGGGATACGCTGCTTTTGATGAGCGACGGCATTGCCGACGCCTTTGCGCAGGAGGAGGACATGCTTTCCATTCTGCGCCGCTGCCGGGACAGCGAGCCCCAGCGCGTGGCCGATACGCTGCTTCGGGAAGCCCTTATGCAGCGGGACGGCCTGCCGCCCGACGATATGACCGTGCTCTGCGCCAGGGTGGCAGGCAGGGAACGGCGAGGAAAATAAAAAAATTCCCGGAGGAATTTTTCCCGGAGTTTGCCGGCAGTCTGAAATGGGGCTGTCTCAGAACTCATTTTTCCAAATGAAAATGGCACAAGATTCTGCCAATCTGGTTGGAATCTTGTGCCGCATTTTATAGGTTTTCGGGGGATTGGTAAATACTTCCTGATCTGAGACGGCCCCTGAATTGTCTGTATGACGGCGGAGCGTTAATAGCCGGGAATATTTTCAAAGAAGTCGGTTTTTTCCGTGTCCGGTCCCACGGCGCTGTAAGCCAGGCCAAAGCGGTAGCAGCTGTAATCGCTGGCGCGGGGCTCCACGGTGAACACTTCAAATTTGCCGGTCTTGGGGTTTTTCTGGCCTGCCTCGTGCTGGGAAACGTGCCAGGTGTAGGCGTCCAGCGCCGTTTCATAGCCCGTTCTGCCTTGGAGGGTGGAAAGGGGCTGGTCCCAGTCCATTTCGATCACATTTTCCTTGTACAAATGCAGATACAGCTTTTTTACCTGCCAGGCGCCGTACTGAGCGGCGGAATCGGCGTACACCCCGGCGTCAGCGGCGGAAGCGATGCAGTGCTGCGCCGCGTCGGCGCACACCCGGTGAGCGCCGTGGCCGTATTCGCCGTTCACATCGTGGGTGACGACCACTTCGGGCTTGTACTGCCGGTACATTTGGGTAATGAACTGGTAGGTCTTGGTTTTGCCCCAAACCTCATACCCTTTCTGCAGCTTGCTGGAATACAGGTCGTCAAAGCTGTTTACCACCGGATAATTCCTTACGCCCATTTCCCATAGGCCGTTGAGCAGCTCGCTGCGCCGGGAGGTGATGCCGTCCTTGGTGGTGCCGTTGGTCATGTACACCACCACCACGTTCAGGCCCTTTTCCGTGGCGTAGGTGGGAATGGCCCCGCCGAAGAAAAGAATTTCATCGTCCGGGTGCGCCGCAATCACCATCAGGTCCGCCTTTTCCGGGGTGGGCTGCCAGGTTTGCACGAAGTCGGGGGCGTCGCCGGGGCCGAAGGCGAAAATCTCGTTGATGGCGAGCACCATTGCCTTTTCCGCGATGGGCTTGATGCGCAGGGCGGTTTCTCCCTCCGGCAGCGCCACGTATTCATGGGCATAGCTGCCCTGGCTTTCGTACACCGTTTCCCATTTTCCTCCGCGCTTGGCTTCCAATTGCCAGGGGGTCAGCGTTTTCCCGGCAAAGCATACATACAGGCTGAACACAGGGCTTCCGCTGGGCGCGGTCAGCTCCACGTGGGGGTTGCGCTGTTTATCGCTCATATACGCCGTGCGGTAATCCCGGTCGTACATCCGGGTCAGCTTGAATTTACCGGGAGAAGCGGAAAATTTGCATTGATCCGTCAAATCCGCCGCCTCCTCCGCCAGGGCGGGGCAGCAGCAAATCAGCGCCAGCAAAACAAGCAGGGGCAGAAGAAAACGCGTTTTCATGAAGAAAAAACCTCCGGGAAATCATTTAAATTTCAATCAATAAACGAAGGCCAAGCCAAAAAACTTGCAAAAACAGGCAGAAAAAAACCGCCGCGTCCTATGCAGTTGGGGCGCGGCAGCAGTTTTCCCGTCAGTTATTCAGCGTCGGCAGGCGCTTCTTCGGCGGGAGCTTCCTCGGCAACGGGAGCTTCTTCCACTTCGCCGGGGATTTCCAGATTGTCGTTTTCAACAAAGGCTTCGTCGGCCAGGGCTTCCCGGATGCTCAGGCTGATGCGCTTGGCTTCGGGATCCACCGCCAGCACCTTTACCCGTACAGGCTGGCCAACCTCCAGCACGTCTTCCACCTTGGCAATGCGGGTGAGCGCGCACTGAGAAATATGCACCAGGCCGTCTACGCCGGGCTCCAGCTCAATGAAAGCGCCGAAGGGACGAATGCGCACCACGTTGCGCTCCAGAATGGTGCCAACGGGGTACTTTTCTTCGATGTTGTCCCAGGGCTTGGGCTGCAGCTGCTTGTAACCCAGCTGGATGCGTTCCCGTTCCCGATCCAGGGACAGGATCTTCACTTCCACTTCCTGGTTCACCTGCAGCACTTCGCTGGGATGGCCCACGCGGCTCCAGGCCAGGTCGGTGATGTGGATCAGGCCGTCCACGCCGCCCAGGTCAACAAACGCGCCGAAATCGGCAAAGCGGCGAACGATACCGGTCACCACAGCGCCCTCTTCCAGCTTTTCCCACGCGGCAGCCTTCTTGGCCGCGTTTTCTTCTTCAATGACCTGCTTGCGGCTGGCCACGATGCGCTTCTTCTGCTTGTCTACGTCAATGATCTTCAGCTTCATGGGCTGGCCCACGAACTGGCCGATCTTTTCCACGTAGCGCTGCGCCAGCTGGGAAGCGGGCACGAAAGCGCGGATGCCGCCCTCGACGCTGGCCAGCAGGCCGCCCTTAACGGCTTCCTTGCCCACGGCGTCGATGTATTCGTTGTTCTCGAATTTTTCCATCAGCGCTTCCCAAGCCTTGCGGTTTACAATGTTGCGCTGAGAGAGCAGGACGTTGCCTTCGCCGTCGTTCACTTTGACGACCTCTACCTCGATCTCGTCACCGAGCTTCACGTCCTTTTCCACCATTTCGGAGCGCTTAATCAAACCATCGGACTTATAACCGATGTTGACGCACACTTCGTCATCGGTGATCTGCACTACGGTGCCAGTGACGGTCTGGCCCGTGCGGATGCGAACCACGGTCTTTTCAATGTCTTCCATGGTCAGGGC
>CAMOHY010000109.1 GCA_946615495.1 uncultured Clostridia bacterium | reverse complement strand
ATTCCAATGAAGAAGCTGTTCTTGCGAACGGCTTCTTTTTTTCATATTGTGAAAGCAAACCGGCTGCGCCGGGAAACGCACCCGCCGCGGCCGGTTTGTTTACTTTGTTTATTTCCTTAGCGCCAGTTTTCCCACAAGCGCATGAACCCTTCCAGCATGCCTGGAAGCCGCACATCCTGAGCCGCCACGGCGGGCAATTCGGCAATACGCTGGCCGGACAGCATCACCTGCACCGTGCCCAAGGCGTCTCCGGCGTGGACCGGAGCGGCGACAGAGGCAGGGAGCCGGGTTTCAAAGGACAGCTGATTTTGTTCTCCGGTGCGCAAAAGCAGAGACAAGCCGCTGCCTAAGGCCACTTCCACGCTGTCCTTCGCGCCCATGGTAACGGGTACCTGCACGCCGATCCAATCGCCTTCCTGGGCGACCGGAGTCAGGGAATAAGCGGAGAAGCCGTAATCCAGCATGGCCCTGGCTTCATCAAAACGGGTTTGGCTGTTGGGCACGCCCAGCACCACGGCGATGAGGCGCATGCCGTTTCGCCGGGCGGTGGCGCTAAGGCAGTATTTCGCTTCGCTGGTGGAGCCTGTTTTCAAGCCGTCGCAGTCCTTGTAAAAGCGAACGAGACGGTTTGTGTTGGTAAGGTCGGTAACGCGGCCGGAGGGGTGGGTGAGGGTATCCAGCCAGGTAGAGGAATAAGTAAAATAGGCGGGATGACGGGCAATTTCCCTGGAAATGGACGCTACATCCCGCGCGCAGGTGAATTGTCCCTCCGCGGGCAAGCCGGTGCAGTTGAGGTAATGGGTATTTTTTAGGCCCATTTCAGCCGCCCGCGCGTTCATGAGGGAAACGAAGCCTTCCTCCGTTCCGGCAAGATATTCCGCCATGGCCGCCGCCGCATCGTTGGCGCTGGAAATGATCGTGGCTTTCAGCAAATCCTTGAGCGGATACACAGCTTGGGCGTCCAGGAAGGCCTGAGAGCCGGGCTGAGCAGCGGCGGCGGGGGAAACGGTGACAGGGTCTTCCAGCGTGATCTTTCCCTGATCGATATTTTCCAGCACGATGAGCAGCGTCATCAGCTTGGTAATGGACGCCGCGGGCCGCCGTTCATCCGCGTTTTTTTCAAAGATGACGGCGCCGGTTTCGTTCTCCATCAGGATGGCGCTGGGGGCGGTCAAGGCCATGGGAACGCCTTCCTCCAGGGGCGCGGCCAGGGCGGCTGGGGCGGAAAGCGCCGCCAAAAAGCATACGCAGGCGCAGCAAGCGAAAACACGCAAAAAACGGGCCATGTCGTTCTCCTCCTTTATGGAAGATAGCATGGCCCGTTTTCCTGGGTCCTATACAGCGAAAGGACGGGCGTTATTTTTTTAATTGGTCGATTTCGGATTGCACCTTTTCCTTGGTGGCGAAATTGAGGGGAGAAAAGCGGCCGTCCAGAGCTTTTTCCAGCTTTTCCAGGGCTTCCTTGGTTTTGCCCGCTTCCTTGTCGTACTGCGCGAGGAAATACAGGGTGTCAATTTGGGAATCCTTGATTTGGATGGCTTTTTCAAAATATTCCTTGGCCTTTTCCTTATCGTTCAGCAGCCGGTAGTACACCTGGCCCATATTGTCCAGCACCACGGGGTCCTCGTCGTCGTAATCCAGGGCTTCCTGGTTGTAGGCCAGGGCCTTTTCCGCGTCTCCGGTTTCGATATAAAGGAAGCCCAGGGATTGGTAGGTGAGCCCGCAGGGGCCCTTCTTGTGGGAAGCTTCCAGCAAATTGACGGCCTTGTCCAGTTCGCCCAGCTTATACTGAGCCACGGCGAAGTCCATCAGCAGCTCCTGCCGGCGGGAAGCGTCCAGGTCCGGGGCCTTTTCGGCTTTTTTTAAAATTTCCTTGACCTTGATGAAATTGTTTTCCCCGCCTTCCCGCAGCAGCAGCACGCTGTAGGGCAGCATATAGGCGGCGGAGACGTAGCCGCTTTTGTACAGTTCCTCATAAGCGGCGCGCGCCTCTTCGGTTTTTCCCTTTTGATGGCTGAGCAGCGCCTTGCGGGCCTTGAATCCATCCATGATTCCCATTGCTTTATTCCTTTCTCCGTGCTTTTATCAGCAGGCGTTGATAACGTTTTTGCAGCCCGGCCATATCGGCGTCCGGCTGGTTTGAGGCCAAGATGATGGCCTTTCTTGTATATTCGATGGCGGCAGGGATATCCCTTTTTTTGTGCTCGCATATTTTCGCCATGGCGATGAGCGGGCCTGCGCCGCCCTGCCGGTCCGCGATCATGCGGCCATACACCTTGGCGGCGGCTTCCCAATCGCCCTCCCGGCGAAAACAGTCTGCCATGCGGCCCCGCGCCAGGATGCTTACGCTGCCCTGGTCCGCGGCCCGGTAGCACATGCGGGCGCCCTCGCTTTTGCCCCGTTTTTCATACACCCGGCCCAGGCTGAACAAATCCTCCGGCTCCTGAGCCAGCAGGGGCGTATCATGCAGCCGCATGAGCTTATCCAGGATATGGGCAAGGGATACGATGTCCTGGGCATTATGCTCCAAAATATCGGTCAGAAGCGAAAAATCTCCCGTTTTCAGAAAGGAAAAATACCGCTCCGGCACCAGAGCGCCGGGCAGATCATCCACGCGCTTTAGGCCCAGCACCGCTTCCTCCAGGCTGGTTAAATTGCATTTTTTCAGCCGCAGCTTCCACACCCGGCGGGAGGTGGGCAGCAGGTCCACATGGGGACGGCGGGGAAGCATATCCCGCATGCGCTGCATGGTGAAGCGGGTTTCCAGCAGGGGCAGATCGAAGGTGGCGCCGTTAAAGGTGCACAACAGGCGGCTTTTTTGCATATCCTCCGCCACGTGGGAAAGCAGCAGCGCTTCTTCATCGTAATCCCGCATCAGGTATTGGCGCACGGTGAAGCCCTTTTCATCAAAAAAGCCTATGCCCACCAGAAAGGCCACCGTGCCCGCCCCGTGGCTGAGCCCCGTGGTTTCCGTATCCAGAAAGCAGATATCCTCCCGGCGGCAATCGGGAAAGGCCGGGCCCTGCATCAATTGCAGGCTTTCGCCGGATATTTGGCGGGGTAGAGAAAACTGGTCCAGGGGGGTGAACACCTCCTGGATCATGCAGTCCTCCGGCGCTTTTTTGGCCGGAACGGGCTTGGCGGGCGCGGCAGCGGCCTTGAGTTTATCCCGCAGGGACAGCACGGCATCTTTCCCCTTTCAGCACAGGCGCGAAAACATCAGTAAAAAATGGATACTTCTTCTTCTCCGTCGTCGGACACGTCGATGACCGTAACGGCATTGACCTTGGACCGCTCGATGATGAGCTGGCGGAAATTGCCTCCCGCCGCTTCCCAGGCATTTATATAGGCCTGCCATTCCTCGGTGAATTCCTCCAGAGACAGGTGATTTTCCATGATGTAGGCGGCGGCCTCCGGCCCCACATAGCGGAAATGCCAGGGCTCAAATTTGATGCCCGTCTGCTCCTCCTTGTCCTCCATGTAGCGAAGGATAAAGCCAAATTCCTGGCAATGGGCTGCCATCCACTGGGCTTCCCCGGTGGCGGCGAAGTTTTTGTTCATGCCGTCCTTTTTCGTCCATTCTAAGTTGAGAATGTCCGCGCCCAGGCCGGTTTGATGGTCGCTGGCGCCGGGATAGGACACCAGCCCGTCGTCCCGGCCCAGCCGCTCCAGGCGGGTGTTGTACATGGTTTTTTGGGTCTTGTAGCTGCGGTAAGCGCTTTTCAGGTACAGGGTGTAGCCATCCTCCTGCGCGGCGGCGAACATGGCGTTAATGGCGTCGTTGGCGGCCTGGCGCAGCTGGGGCTTGCCCGCGTCGCTGGCTTTTTTGCAGGTGGTGTTCACCAGGTCCGCGGGCACGTAATCGCCGCTGAGCAGGTGGGTGCGGTTGGCCAGGGTGATATATTGGTCGTAATCATCCAAAATTTCCGGTTCCAGGGGATATTCCCAGGCGGGCATGCCTTCCCCCAGGGCCGGGCCGGCGGCTGAGGAAAGCAGCGCCGCCAAAAGCAAAAGCAGGGTAAAACGCCGTACAGTCATTTTTTTACTCCCCTTTGCCCGCAAGCTCTGCCTGGGCCAGGCGCAGCTGGGCAACGTAATATTCAAAAGGAATATCCAGCGCGTGGATGCGGGCGGCGTGCTCTTCTCCCACATAGCGGATATGCCAGGGCTCATAGGTGTAGCCGGTGATTTCTTCCCATTCCGCTTTATAGCGGATGATGAAGCCGAAGCGGTGGCAGTTTTCCGCCACCCAAATGCCCTCCGGCGTTTGGCCGAATTTGGAAGTAAGGCTCATGCTGCCCTTGCAGCCCAGGTCCATGGCCAGGCCCAACTGGTGTTCGCTGCAGCCCGGCGGGGCGGACACCCGCAGCGCCGACTTTTTGCCAACGGATTGCACCTTGCGCTGATGAATGGCGGATTGCTGTCCATAGCTGCGGTAGCCGGAAATGGCCACCAGGGCAAAGCCTTCTTCCTCCTTGGCGGCGGCAAACATTTTTTCCAGGGCCTGCGCGGCCTCGGCGCGCAGCATGGTGGCTTCCCCCCCGCCGGGCACGTTGGGCTTTGTAAGATCATTGGGCACGTAATCCGACGAAATGGCGTAATCCCGGTTCACCAAAAACAGATTGCCGCCCAGGCTCATGCTGTCCACATAGGCGTTCACCGTTTGCAGGCCCAGGGACAAAATCATTATCAGCAGCGTCAACAATTTGGCAGCCATAAAAAAATCCTTATCTCCTATCCGGCAGAATCATCTCTCCGTATTTCGCGGCAATTTGGCCCGCGGCGTCGCCGGGCAGCATCACCGTTATCCGGCTGCCGGTTTCCTCGTACGCTTCCTCCAGCACCCGGCCCTTCTGGCGCAGCTCGTTTATTACGCCGTATTGGGAAAAGGGCACCAGCAGGGTCAGCTTTTGTTCCGCCTTGCGCAGCTCCTTCGCGATGGCGGACAGCAAAGCGTCCACCCCCGCGCCGGTTTTGGCGGAAATGTGCAGCGCGCCCGGCATAATGGGCAGAATTTCCTCCCCCTCCGGCACCAGGTCGCATTTATTGAGCACGTCGATGCGGGGCTGCGTGTCCGCGCCGATTTGGGCAAGCACCTCTTCCACCACCCGGTGCTGGTCCGGCGTGTCGGGGGATACGCCGTCGCTTACGATGACCAATAGGTCGGACAGGGCGGCCTCCTCCAGCGTGGAGTGAAAAGCCTCCACCAGGTCGTGGGGCAGCTTGCTGATAAAGCCCACCGTGTCCACCAGCAAAAATTCGCCCCCGTCCGGCAGCTCCACCCGGCGGGATACGGCGTCCAGGGTGGCGAACAGCTTGTTTTCCGCGTACACGCCCGCGCCGGTAACGGCGTTGAGCAGGGTGGATTTTCCCGTGTTGGTGTAGCCCACCAGGGCCACGATGGGGATGGCGTTTTTCTCCCGGCTTTTGCGGCGAAGCTGGCGCTGCTTTTGCAGGGCGTCCAGCTCCCGCTTTAAGGCGGTCATCTGTTCCCGAATGCGGCGGCGGTCCATTTCCAGCTTGCTTTCGCCGGGGCCGCGGGTGCCGATGCCGCCGCCCAAGCGGCTTAAAATGAGGCCCTGGCCCATGAGCCGGCCGGAGCGGTACTTGAGCTGGGCCAATTGCACCTGCAATTTCCCTTCGCCGCTTTGGGCCCGCTGGGCAAATATATCCAGAATCAGGGTGGTGCGGTCGATCACCTTGACGCCGATGATTTCCTCCAGGTTCCTGGTCTGCGCCCCGGTGAGCTCGTCATCAAAGATCACCAGATCGGCTTCCAGCGCCTGGGCGTCCAATTGCAGGCGCTGGGCCTTGCCGCTGCCGACGAAGGTGGCGGTGTCCGGCTTGGGACGTTTTTGAAAAAAGCGGCCCACCACCTGGGCCCCGGCGCTTTCGGCCAGGGCGGCCAATTCATCCAGGGATTTTTCCGTGTCGATGCCCACCAAAACGGCGCGCTCCGGCGCGTCCTGGCCCGCCAGGTCCTCCCCCTCCAGCACCCGTTTGTCGGAAAGGAGAATTTCCTCCATCCATTTCTCCTGGGGCACACGGTTCAAGGGAAAAACGTCCGTCCATTCCACGCCGGGCACGCCTTTTTCCTTTTCCGTCAAAAAAGCGGCGCTGACGCCGGTAATGCGTCCGTTTCCGTCTACGCCCACGGCGCAGATGCTGTCCAGCATAAGGGAGCGCAGGGCGGCGATGTCCACGTCGGACAATCGGGCGTTGCCGCCGGGATGGGTGTGGATGCAGCGCACGCAGGAAAGGCGGCGGCTGTTTCGCCTGAGGCGCAAATCCAGCAGCGGCACGCTGTCGTCCACGCCCACGATCACGTCCAGCACGTCGCCGTCCCGGCTCACATACACCGCGATCTCCCGGTTCAAAGCGCACGAATGCCGCGCAAGCTCCGTTAACAGCTCACGCGGCGCAAATTCATTCCATTCAAAGGGGCAGTCGTAAAGCGCGGCCAGTTCAGCCAATTGGCTGTCCCGGACGCCTGTGGTGTTTCCGTGTACTTCCGGCATGGTTTCTCCTTGGTTTGCCGGAGGGAAAAGGAAGGGGGATCAGTCCTTCGGGGCTTCCTCCGGATGATTTTTCAAATAATCCTCCACCGCGGCGTGGATAGCCTCCTCCGCCAGGAGGGAACAGTGCATTTTTACAGGGGGCAGGCCGTCCAGCGCTTCCGCCACGGCTTTATTGGTCAGCTGCAGGGCCTCCTTCAGGCTCTTTCCCTTCACCATTTCCGTGGCCATGGAGGAGGTGGCGATGGCGGCGCCGCAGCCGAAGGTTTTGAATTTCACGTCCTCAATGATGCCGTTTTCCACCTTCAGGTACATGCGCATGATATCGCCGCATTTGGCGTTGCCCACGGTGCCCACGCCGTTGGCGTCGGGAATTTCGCCCACATTGCGGGGGTTTTCAAAGTGATCCATTACTTTTTCGCTGTACATGGTGTATTTTCCTCCCAAATTCGCAGCAATTTCAGAAATTTACAAGAAGCGGCAGGGGAAAAGCCGGTTATTTCCCGCCGTGGATGAAATCATCGTACATGGGCGACATGGCGCGCAGCGTTTCCACGATTTTGGGCAGCACGCGCAGCACTTCATCCACTTCTTCCTCGGTGTTGGTATCGGTAAGGGAAAGGCGCAGGCTGCCATGGGCCACCTCATGGGGAAGGCCGATGGCCAGCAGCAC
>CAMOHY010000108.1 GCA_946615495.1 uncultured Clostridia bacterium | reverse complement strand
ATAATCCCCTGCCTGACTCTTCATCGTAATCCTCCTCTTTCCTCTTCCTGCTCCTTCTTCACCCGGAGCAGGTAATGGATTTGATTTTCAAATACGCCGTCCAGCCGGCGGACGATCCACAAAATCACCAAGGTAAACAAAACCGTGATGACGTCCGTGGTGAAAAAGCCCGCGGCGGCGGTGAGCCTGGCGCCCATTATCAGGGCCAAAAGCGCCCTGCCCCCCTGCATAAGGCCAGTAGCGGCCAGGCCGAACAGCAGCGTCTTGAGCGCGTCCTGCCGCACCCGTTCATCGCCCATGGCCTTGAGCAAAAGCAGAGCCAGCAGGGAAAACAGGTTGCCGCCGCAGTAGATCAAATACTGAACGGGAGAAGCCTTGGAGGCTAAGCAAAACACAAACCCGCCCAGCGCCGCGTGCAGGGCCGCCCAGGGCCCCCAGCGCATCATCACAATGGCCGTGATGGCCGGCACCACCGACACCGTATAGGGCTCCTGCGGGAACCACCGGGTGGAGGCCGCCACCAGGATGCCTTCAAATATAAACAGCATGGCCGCAAACAGCGTCAAATCGATCCCTCGATAACGTGAAACTGTCAACTGCCCCTTCAAGCCTTCACCTCCCGGCGGCGCCCGTGAACGATTTGCTCATATTGTGTTTATTATACAATTTTCGACCGAATCCGTACATATCAAAAACATTCCGGCTTATGTACAAAACGGATATTTGGGCAAAGCGTGGAAAAACGTGTCATTTTTGTTTCATGGGGCGCCGCTTTTCACTGCCGGGCGAAACGGAAGCCGTAGAAATCAAAGCTGCTGCCCGGCAGGAACACGAAGGCCACGGTGCACATGCCCTTGAGCGTTTCCACCTCGAAGGTCTGTTCACCCCGCGCGGAGCGCGCAAAGGGACAGGAGGACACCGCAACGCGCCCCGCTTCGTCGGTGATGCGCACGGATACGGTGTTGGCATCCAGGTCCGTGCCGCCGTCCAAGGTCAGGGCAACCCTGCCCGCCTTTTCAAATTCCATGCCGCTAAAGGAAAGCGTTACGTTATTTCCGATGCGGCGCACGGCCTCTTCGTCCTTTTCAAAGCTGTCGCCGTAGAGCTGATCGGCGTCCAAAGCCCGGTTGTAGCGCAGGGGCCGGAGCTGGCGGGTAAAGGAGAAGCCCTTCAAATGGATTTTGCAGTCCATGGAGAAGGCGATGGTGTGCACGCCCCGAAGCGCCTGGGGCAAACGGTACGTTTCCGCCTGATAGGTGTTCCAGATGCTCTTTTTCTGATAGGGCAGCGCCGCAATGAGCCGCCCGCCCTGGGAGGGCATGCCGTCCCAAAGCTTAATATGGTACAAATCGTCGTTCAGGGCGAACACGGGCAGAGTGATTTCGTCCGAGCCCGCGGGGCCGAAATCCACGTGGGCAAAGCCCGCCGCGCTTTCGCCGTCTCTGGCAAAGGCGATGCCCTGCTCGTTGCCCGCGCCGATATCCCCTTCCCGGATGCCGGCCAGCGCCCCGGCCACGAAGCCGTAGGGATCCAGCCCCATGGGACCAAAGCCGGAGGCGGTGATTTCCAGCGAGGAAAGCACACGGGCATGCTCGTAGCCGTTGCGGGCAGAGCAGCGCAGGTACATGCAGCCGTCCCCCTGAGCGGACACGATTACCCGATTTTTTTCCTGCCGGATGGAGGCCGCGGGCATATCCACGCCCTGAGCGTTCACGATGCGGAAGGAAAGGGGCTGCGCCATGGCGCTTTGCGGCAGGGCCGCCACCTCCACCGCCACCTGTGGATGCTCCGGAGTGAGCGCCGTGGAGGACAGCGCCTTCAAGGCGATGCGGCGGATGTGCTTTTCCTCTGTCCTGTCCTCCCGGCAAAGGTCCGGGAAGGGGGGGCGGGTCCTGGGGCCTTCGCTTACCTTCAGCGTCATTTCCGCGCCATTCAGCCCTTCTCCGCTCACCCGCACGCGGATTTCTCCGCTTTCCTGAGCGCCCACCATCAAAAGCAGCTTGCCGGAAAAGAGGCGGCGGCTGCGGGCCTGATAGCCGTCCCGGTCCGTGCTGTCGCCGTTGTCCACGCCCAGCAGCACGCCGCTGCCTTCCACCTGCACCCGCACCCGGTCCACCGCGTTTTCCACGGTCCGTCCCTCCCCGTCCAGGGCGGTGACGGTAATAAACGCTATGTCGCCGCAGCCGGAAAGGAGGCTTTGGCGCTCGGCGCTCAGGGCCAGGGCTTGGGCTTCGCCAAAGGAGCGCCGCTCCGTCTGGCACAGCAGCGCGCCTTTCTCATCATAGGCGCAGGCCTTGAGCACGCCCGGCGCGAAGGGCACCTGCCACAGGGGCAGGCTTCCTTCCGCGCTCTCCCTGTCCACCTTCTTTTTGCCCAGGGATTGGCCGTTCAAAAACAGCTCTGCGTACGCGCCGTTGGTCATCACCGGCACGTCGATGAGCTGGCCCTCGTTCCAATCCCAGTACACGCCGATATGCACCATGGGCGCGTCCGTCCACAGGGCCTGATAATAATAGTACGCGTCCTTGGGGAAGCAGGCGGTGTCCGTTTGGCCGAAATAGCAGTTTCGGGTGTGGTAGGGCGTGGGCTCCCCGATGTAATCGATGCCGGACCAGATGAACTGCCCCAGGGAATAGGGGGTGAGCAGATCATCCACCACCATTTTGCGGATATCCTGAGCGCCCCAGCTGGTGTTGCTGTTGAGCAGGGCGGAGCACTGCAAATCCTCCTCCGCCAGGATGCTTTCCCGGAAAGGAAAATGGTAAATGCCCCGGCTGTAGAGCAGCGAGCCCGTTTCGCTGCCGTAAATCACCCAGTCCGGGTGCTTTTCATGGTGGTCCGCGTAATACTTTTCCGCGTAATTGTATCCCGGCAGCTTCACAATTTGGGCGCACTGCTGGGCCCCTTCCCAGGGCATATAATTGCTGGCGAAGGTGACTGGGGCATGGCTTCTGTCGTGGCGGCGCACCTCGTCCATCAGCGTTTTTGTCCAGTACTGGCCCCGGCTCGACGCCTGCATATCGTATATTTCATTGCCAATGCTCCACAAAATCACGGAGGGGTGGCACCGGTCCCGCCGCACCCAGGAGGCCACGTCGGCGGCGTAGGTTTCCGGGAAAAAGCGGGCGTTGTCGTAGGCGGTTTTGCTCATTTCCCACATATCATACAATTCGTCCATCACCAATATGCCAAGCCTGTCGCACAAATCCAGCAGCTGCCGGGCAGGCGGATTATGGGAGGTGCGCACGGCGTTGACGCCCATGCCCATCATCACCCGCAGCTGCCTTTCCGCCGCCTTTTCATAAAAAGCCGCGCCCAAAGCGCCCAGATCATGGTGCAGGCACACGCCGTGAAGCTTGATGGGCTCCCCGTTCAGGAAAAAGCCCCGGTCGGGGGTAAATTCCGTCTGCCGGAAGCCCACGGAAATGGTTTCCGTCTGTTCGCCCAGGGTCAATTCCAGGGTATAAAGGACGGGCGTTTTCAGGCTCCAGGGCCGGATATTTTCCAGCGTCCAGGAAATGGCCGCGCCGCCCTCCGCTTTTTCCATGGCGCCCGCGGCCAGAATTTTCCCCTCCGGCGTGCGCAGCATGGCTTCCGGAAGGGTTTCCCCCGCGCCTGCCACCTCGGCCTGGACGCAAACCGTCCACGCCCCGTCCGCCCAGGCCGTGTTCACCTGGAACCCGTCCGGCGCCATATAGCGCCGGGGCAGCACAAGCAGATTCACATCCCGGTAAATACCCGCGCCGGAATACCACCGGGAATTGGGGCTCTGGTGGCGGATATGCACGGCGATTTCGTTGCCGCCGGGCTTCAGCCGGTCCGTCAGGTCCGCAAAAAAAGGCGTATAGCCGTAATGATGGGTGCACAGGACCTGGCCGTTGAGCAGCACGTCCGCGTCCATATACACGCCGTCAAAATCCAGCAAAACCACCTTGTCCCCTATTTCGCCGGCATTCAGCGTCTTTACATACCAGCCGTCGGCGCTTTCATACAGCTTTTCCGGCTGGGCGATCAGCCAATCGTGGGGCAGGGTGACGGGCGTTTTTTCCGCCCGCTCCATTTCCTGATAAGCGCTTCCCAGGGGCAGCTTCACAAACTGCCAGCCGTCGTTCCAAAGCTTTCGCATAATTCTTTCCTCCGCTCCCTCGTTTACCGGCAAACCGCCAGCTCAAACCCGGCGTCTTCCCGCAGCGTGATTTTTTCGCCGTTCCGCGGCAGGGCGTAAAGCAGGTCTTTTTCATTTTCCTGCAAAGTGTAAGCGGCAAAGCAGCCCTCCGGCAAGCCGGCCAGCAGCTTTTCCGCGTCATCCGGCGTCTGGCACCCGCACAGGCTGAGCATGGCTTCCGCCAAATTGGGCAATTGATTCATTTCGCCGCCCACGCCCGCGGTCAGAATCACCTGTTCCGGGTAGCCCGTCAGGGCGCTGGCAAAGGGGTGGCGGTACACTGTTTTTCCTTCCTGCTCCAGCGTATAATACCCGTATTTTTCGCCGGTGAGCGAAAAGGCCGTAAACTGGCAGAAGGCCGAGGGCGAGGGCAGCTTCACTTGCCCGATTTCCACCGCCTCCCCCGCTTTTCCGCCCACCAGGGCGTAGGCCATTTCGCCCGCCGTATTCAGCAGAACGGACAGACCGGAATCCGTATACAAATAGCCCGCCGTATAGCCCATTTGGGTCATGGCGCAGGCCAGGTCATGCAGCACGTAAGCGTCCTTCATCAGGTTCAGGTCCAGCACCGGGGCGTCGATTTCCTGTTCCTTAGCCCAGGCCCGGTAATCTTCGCTCACGTTCAGCCGGGCGCGGCCCGCTTCAAGGTCCAGGGAAAAGCTAATGCCATCGCCGATAAAGCCCGTCAGGGCGGCGAGCAGCGCCGCTTCCTCCTCATCATTCAGCGGGTCGCGGCTCTGCGGCTCATCCAAATAGCGCAGGGTTTGCCATTCCTGGTGCAGCGGCCCCGCAAAGAGGCTGTAGGGGCCCCTCTGGGCCGTGCGGTCCTTTGCGTCCCGGAGCACCTTTTCCAAAGCTTCCCCAATTTCCACCCATTCTCCCGGCGCGGCGTTCAGAGAGGCCAGGTTCGTTATGCCCTCATAGGTGTTTTTCGCGTCCATCTGGCGGCTGATCCACAGCAGCTGGTCGGAATACGCGCCCTGCACCTCCCGGAGCTTTGCGCGAATATCCGCGCTGGAGCCGGAAAGGTAATATTTCAGGTGCACGCCGCTGTCAAAAAGCTCGGTTGCCGTTTGGGCGGAGTAATCCACGTCGTAGTATCCGCTGTCCCGGTGCAGCCAGCCCCGCACCGCCGTGGCAAACGCCGTCACCGCCACCGCCACCGCCAGCAGGAACAGAAAAAAACGGATGATCCTTTTTCGGGTCCAAAACACCTGCCCTGTCCTCCTTCAAAAAAACTGCCGCAGTTTTTTGATTCCGCGGCAGTTTCATGTTCATGCTGTTATGCTTCTTCCTTGGCAAAGCGCACGGCCTTGTATTCCTCAATCTCCTTGGAATCGCCAAACACCATGTGGCCGTTGCCGATATCCACCAGCTGAGGCTGTTCCTCCCCCTCCTTGTATTCGCGGGGCTCGTACACGAACAGCTTCTTTTTCTTTTCCAGAATGGGGTCCGGAATGGGGATAGCGCTCATCAGGGACCGGGTGTAGGGGTGCAGGGGATACTTGAACAATTCCTCCGTTTCCGCCACTTCCATGATGCGGCCCTTATAGATGACCACAATGCGGTCGCTGATAAAGCGGACGATGGACAAATCGTGGGCGATGAACAGGTAGGTGAGGCCCCGCTCCTGCTGGAATTTTTTCAGCAGGTTCAGCACCTGGGCGCGAATGGACACGTCCAGGGCGGAAATGGGTTCGTCGGCCACGATCAGCTCCGGCTCCATCACGATGGAGCGGGCCAGACCCACGCGCTGGCGCTGGCCGCCGGAAAACTCGTGGGGATAGCGGGTCAGATGCTCAGGCAGCAGGCCCACTTCGTTGATGGCGCGCTCCACCTTGGCCATGCGGTCCTTTTCATCCTCAAACAGACGGAAGTTGTACAGGCCTTCGGAGATGATGTATTCAATGGTGGCGCGCTCATTCAGGGAGGCGGCGGGGTCCTGGAACACCATTTGAATTTTCCGGATCACTTCCCGGTCCTTTTTCCGGGAAAGCTTGCCGGAAATCTTTTCGCCCTTAAAGTAGATGGCCCCGTTGCTGCACGGATTGATGCGCACGATGGCGCGGCCGATGGTGGTTTTGCCGGAGCCGGATTCGCCGACCAAGGACAGGGTTTCGCCCTTGTAGATATCAAAGCTCACGTCGCTGACGGCTTTGAAGCTGTTTTTGCCCTGCTTGAAGACGACGTCCAGATTCTGTACGGAAAGCAGAACTTCCTTATTCGCGTTGTTATCCATCCTTCGTCTCCTTAATCCTCAAAATCGCCGTAGATTTTGACCATTTTTTCATGCAGGTTCTGAATATTCTTGGGCGCTTCGGTCTTGGGCGCGCGGGGGTCCAGCAGCCAGGTCTTGGCAAAGTGGGTGTCGCTCACCTGGAACATGGGCGGCTCCTCCTGCAAATCGATGGCCATGGCGTACTGGTTGCGGGGCGCAAAGGCGTCGCCGATGATCTTGTTGTACAAGGAAGGCGGCGTGCCGGGAATGGAAAACAGGTCGGTGCCCTTTTCCGTCAATTGCGGCAGGGAGGACAAAAGCGCCCAGGTGTAGGGGTGCTTGGGATCGTAGAAGATATCCTCCACCGTGCCGATTTCCACGATCTGGCCCGCGTAGAGCACGGCCACGCGCTCGGCCACATTGGCCACCACGCCCAAGTCGTGGGTGATATAAACGGTGGTGAAGCCCAGGTCCTTTTGCAAATCCTTAATCAAGCGGATGATCTGGGCCTGGATGGTCACGTCCAGAGCGGTGGTGGGTTCGTCGCAGATCAAAATCTTGGGCTGGCAGGACAGGGCGATGGCGATTACGATGCGCTGGCGCATACCGCCGGAATACTGGAAGGGATAATCGTCAAAGCGCTTTTCCGGCTCCGGGATGCCCACCTTGCCCATGATTTCAATGGTGCGCTTCCGGGCTTCCGCCTGGCTGCACTTCTGGTGCTTCAAAATCACGGTCATGATCTGCTTGCCGATGGTGATAACGGGGTTCAAGCTGGTCATGGGGTCCTGGAACACGGTGGCGATGCGCTTGCCGCGAATCTGCTGC
>CAMOHY010000107.1 GCA_946615495.1 uncultured Clostridia bacterium | reverse complement strand
CCTACAGCTTCCCGTCATGTTTTTTGTGCGCTTTTTTGTTTGCGAGACAGCCCCCTCTCAGAGGGTCGACAAACCTCCGGGAAAGTATGAACGGGCCGCAGCCCCTTCCCCTTCAATCCGCGGGCCCGGCTTTGCCGGTGCGCTCCGGTTTGCCGTTTTTCAGTTTGGTTTCCTTTTTCTCATCCTGGGGATGGTAAATTTCCTGATACGCGGCGATCATATCTCCCTTTCCCCGCTTGCCCAGGAACTTATAGCAAAGCCGCTTAATCAAATCATATATCACCGCAAACAGCGGAACGCCCACGATCATACCGGTGATGCCCCAAAGGCCGCCAAAGAGCAGAATGGCGAACGTGACCCAAAACCCGGAAAGGCCCGTGGTGTTTCCCAGAACTCTGGGGCCGATTACGTTTCCGTCCAGCTGCTGCAAAATCAGAATAAAAATCAAAAAGATCAGGCAATGCACGGGATTATTCAGCAGCAGCAGCAAGGCGCAGGGAATTGCGCCCAGGAAAGGCCCGAAGAAGGGAATGATGTTCGTTACGCCAATAATCACGCTGATAAGCAGCGGAGAGGAAAAGCCGAAGATCATGCAGCCGATAAAGCACAGCACGCCCACGATGGCGCTGTCCAGCAGCTTTCCGGTAAGGAAGCCGTTGAACATCCGGTCGATATAATGCGTTTCGTTTTCGATCAGCGACGCCCAATAATCATTGAAGGCGCTGTGCGCAAGAAGCTTGCACTGGGCGGCGATTTGTTTTCTGGTGGCCAGAAGGTAAACCGATATGACGATGCCCAGCAGCACATCCCGCAGGAAGATGAGCAGGCTGGAAACATAGCTCGCCGTGCCGGACAGGATGGACTGCGCCAAAGGGAGAATATCGGTGCTGGTCCATTTATCGATGGTGGCATTAATCTGGCTGGAAACGTTCTCCCACTGCGTCTGCAAATCCGGCTGATCCGCCAGCGCCTGCTCAATTTGGGCGCTCAGCGAACGCAGCTGGCCGGGAAGCGAGGAGGCGATGCTGACAACGCTTTCCACCACCTGCGGCAGAATAATCAGCATGAGGAGCCCCACCAAAATGACCGCCAGCAAAATGCAAAGCGTGATCGAAACCGCCTTTCCCAGGCGTTTTCTTTTTTCCCCCATCCGTTTTTCAAAAAAAGCTTCCAGCCTTCCGCACAGAGGAGAAAGAATGTAAGCGATGGCGCCGCCATAAAGGAATGGCCGGAGAATGGAGAATAGCCGGGACAAAATAGCGGAAACGGCTGAAAACCGGTAAAAGAAAAACAGAATGGCTATCGTTCCCGCGGCAATCACAATGCCCGTAACGGCGATTTTTACGTATTTTTTGTTTTCTCCCAAGTGCATAACGCGCTTTCTCCTCTCACGTATTAAGCATGATCGTGCCTTTGTTTCCTGAATGGCAGAAAAGCTTTCCTGCGCAATTTCCCCGTTCGCAGCTTCAGCAGCAGCCTTTTCCAGAATATCTTATTTTATTCACGGCGGGCGCGCATCGCCGCGTCCTCCTGCATTAATTGCGCGTACAGCTGCCCGCAGTTCCAGGTCCGGTTGACGGGGGTCAAAACCGCCTTCAAACGGGCGGGCTCGATGCCGTTTTTCCGAATCGCGGACAACAGATCATCCAGCTGCCAATCCGAAAAAAAGGCCATCACCATCATTTCGCCGTCCACCTTCGCCTTGGGCGGGCGCTCCCATTCCGGCTCCAGGCCGCACAGGGCCCCAATCCTTTGGCCCCACTGCCCTTCCTTTACCTCTTTCACCGCGATTCCCTGGGCCATAGCCGTTAGGGAAATGCGCATGAGCCTGTTGGGGTCCATGTGGATGCACAAAAGCAATGGCCGCATCGTTCTATCCCCTTTCTTTCGTTCAGTATATCGCAGATAAACCGCAAAATCAATGAGAATTTATTATGTGTGAAAAGTTCATGAAGAATTTGTATCGATTCATAAAAAACATTGATATTTCGACATAAATCTGCTATATTATTTAGGTTGGCGGACTGAAAGCCGCCTATTTGGAGGATGGTATGGAGGAATTGGTTGCCTCTTGGAGAAACCTGACTTTTTTCAACGTCGCCTGCCGGCTGATTCTGGCCATGCTGGCGGGAGGCGTCATCGGCTGGGGCCGCTCCCGGCGGGAGCGCCCCGCCGGACTGAGAACCTATATGCTCATCAGCATCGGCGCGGCCATGAGCGTGATGCTGTCGCTATATCAGTATACCGCGCTTCACGACCTGAACGATGGAAAAAAAGAAATAAAAACCCTTGACAAGCCTGTTATAATATAATGTGCGGCAGAGGATAGTCAAATGACGGTCCTGCCGCTAAAGGAGTGAATGGAATCATGGTAAAGGTAAACATTATTTCCGGTTTCCTGGGCGCGGGCAAAACCACGCTGATTAAAAAGCTGCTGGGCGGCTCCATCGCCAAAGAAAAGGTGATCCTGCTGGAAAACGAATACGGCGAGATCGGCATCGACGGCGGCTTTATGAAGGATTCCGGCATTACGGTTACGGAGCTGAACTCCGGCTGCATCTGCTGCACCCTGGCGGGCGACTTCCAAAAATCCATTGACGAGCTGATCGACACCTATCATCCGGACCGTATTCTGGTGGAGCCCACCGGCGTTGGCAAGCTGAGCGAAATCATTGCCGCCGTGGAAAAAGCCAAAACCCGTCACGACGATCTGGTGATTGCGGGCTGCGCCACCGTGGTGGACGCCAGCAAGTGCCGCATGTATATGAAGAATTTCGGCGAATTCTTTATCGACCAGGTAAAGAGCGCCGCCACCATTATTTTCAGCCGCACCCAGCTGCTCAGCGCGGACCGGGTGGAAAAAAGCCGCGCCCTCATTCTGGAGCAGCATCCCGATGCCCGCATCATCACCACGCCCTGGGATGACCTGGACGCCGACACGATGCTGGAAGTAATCGAGAGCGGCAAGCCCATCGAAATCCATGTGGAGCTGGACGATGACGATGATGACGACGAGGACGAGCATGAGCATCATCACCATCACGGCCACGATGAACACGATGAAGATGAGCACGAGCATGAACACCATCACGACCATGATGAGGAGCACGAGCATCATCACGACCATGACCATGACCATGACCATCACCATCATCACCACCACCATCATCCCGGCGAGCACGACGCGGACGAGGTGTTTGAAAACATCGGCGTGGAAACGGCCCGCCGCTTCACCCAGGACGAAGTCCGCAGCATGACCGCCGCCCTGTCCGACGAAGAGGAGTACGGCCTCATTCTCCGGTCCAAGGGCATCCTGCAAACGCCGGAAGGCGCCTGGTTCCAGTTCGACTACGTGCCCGGCGAACTGCAAATCCGCGATTGCTCGCCGGACTACGCGGGCCGGCTGGTGGTTATCGGCACCAACATCAATGAAAAGGCGCTCAAGGCGCTGTTCAATCTGTAAGGATGGGCTATGAAAACAACGCAGAAAATCGTAGGGGTCTACATCGTTACCGGCTTTATTGAAAGCGGCAAAACCTCCCTCATCCACTCCATGCTGGAGGATAAGGGCTTTTCCCGCGGGGAAAAAACGCTTATCATCAGCTGCGAAGAGGGCATTGAGGAATATGACGACGCCCTGCTGAAAGAAAATAATTGCACCCTGGTGTCCATGGACGACAAGGACCAGTGGACGGAGGAAAGCCTGCGCCGCCTGGATGCCCAGGTGCAGCCGGAACGGGTCATCATTGAATACAATAATATGTGGACCATTGATTACCTGGGCCAGACGGAAATGCCCGCCCTGTGGCGGGTGGTGCAGGTAATCACCACGGTGGACGCCACCACCTTCGACAACTACATGAACAACGTGCGCACCATTTTGACCGACCCCATGAAGGAGGCCGACTTGGTGCTGTTCAACCGCTGCACGGAGGAAATGCCCAAGTCCCAGTGGCGGCGCTCCATCCGGGCGCTGAACCAGGGCGCCACCATCCTGTTTGAAAACAACGACGGCACCTCCGAGGACGGCGTGGCGGATGAGGACCTGCCCTACGATATGAAGGCCGATATCATTGATATCAGCGACGATCAATTGGGCATTTTCTACATCGATTCCCTGGACCATCCTGAACGCTACGACGGAAAAACGGTGCGCTTCGTGGGCCAGCCCTTCCAGGAAAACGGCATGCCCCAGGGCTATTATTACTTTGGCCGCCTGGCCATGACCTGCTGCGCCAACGACATCCAGCAAATGGGCTGGGTAACGCAGGGCACCCTGAAGCCCACCAACCGCCATTTCTTCCGCCTCACCGCCAAGTGCGAAAAGCGTACCGGCGGCGACGGCCGGGCCATCGTTACCTTTACCGAGCTTGCGGCGGAGCCCGCCGCCCGGCCCAAGGAAAAGTACATTACCTTTTCCTGACCGTTTCTTTTCCCTTTGCCGCCTGAAAAAAACCGGCAAAGGGTTTTATCATTTAAAGGAGGATGATGTATGCCTTTTTCTACCTTCCTTGACGGAAAACGGCAGGCCTGCCGGGACCTGGTCCATGCGCTGGACCGCTTCTTTCCCTATGTCAGCATCCTGGGCACGGACGTGCGCTCGTCCCAAATCCGGGCGGACCGGAAAAGCTCCATGGTGCAGGATGGCCGGGGCGAATGCGGCTTCGTGGTAAAAATGCACAATGGCCGCTCGTTCTTTGAATACTCCCTGGACGATATTTCCGGCGACGCCGGCGCTTTGGCGCAAAAAATCGTTCAGGCCGTGCAAATCGACCCCGCCCTGCAAAGCCGCATGATCGAAACCGCCCTGCCCCAGGACGAGCCCATGAAGCAGGATTTTGTCCGGGAATCGGATTTTGACGATTACACCGAGGAATACCTGCTGGACACCTGCAAGGCTTTGAGCCAGGAGCTTTTGCAAAAGGACGCTCAGGTGCTCAACGCCATCGCCATGGTGCAGCCCTTTACGGTGTCCAAGCTGTTCATTACCAAGAACCGGGAATTGTCCCAGCATTACGGCTGGGCCAACGGTTACTTGATCGTGGTCATGGGCGGGGAAAAAATGGCCCACGCCCGCCACGTGGAAGGCTCGGATAAGCTGAGCGAAATCGTGGCCAATTTGAAAGCTCACACCAATCAGGTGATAGACCTGGCCCGTCATCTCACTCACGCCACGCCCATTGAGCCCGGCGTGTATGACGTTATCACCGATTCCTCCATTACCGGCCTCATCGCCCACGAAGCCTTCGGCCACGGCGTGGAAATGGACCAGTTTGTAAAGGACCGGGCCATGGCGAAACACTGCATGGGCCAATACGTGGCCTCCCCCATCGCCAACATGCACGACGGCGCCGCCGCCGCCCATTCCGTGGCTTCCTATTTCTTTGACGACGATGGCGTGCTGGCCCACGATACCCAGATCATCAAGGACGGCATCCTGGTTGCCGGCCTGTCCGACCTGGCCTCCGCCACCCAGCTTTCCACCCTGCCCACCGGCAATGGCCGCCGGGATTCCTATAAGCGCAAGGCCTATTCCCGCATGACCAACACCTTCTTTGAGCCGGGCAAGGATAAGCTGGAGGATATGATTCAATCCGTCCAGCACGGCTACATGCTCTTTGAAACCAACAACGGCATGGAGGACCCCAAAAACTGGCAAATTCAGTGCACCGCCGAATACGGCATCGAGATCGTGGATGGCAAGCTGACGGACCACTACGTGTCCCCCGTGGTCATGAGCGGCTCCGTGCCGGAATTGCTCAAATCCATTTCCATGGTCAGCGACCGCTTCCAGGTCATCGGCTCCGGTATGTGCGGCAAGGGCTATAAAGAATGGGTGCGCGTTTCTGATGGCGGCCCCAACCTGAAAGTGAGGGTGAAGCTGGGATGAGCAAGGTAAAAGCACTGCTTGAAAAAAATGAACAGGTGAGCGCCTGGCGCATCAGCGAAAAGGCCACCGCCTCCTATGAGCTGTTTTTCGTTCACCGGAAGCTGGAAACCGTGCGCTCCACCGACACGGTGGATACCCAGGTGACCGTGTATGTGGACCACGACGGTAAGAAGGGCGATTCCTCCTTTTCCGTTACCGCGTCCATGACGGACAAGGATGTGGAAGAAAAAATCGCCTCCGCCGTGCGCAGGGCAAAGCTGGTGTTCAATCAGCCCTATGATCTGCCTGAAGGCGGAGAAGAGCAAATGGAGCTGCCCACCAACATGAAGGACTGCGACCCGAAAGCCCTGGCAGCGCAAATTGCCGACGCGGTGTTTGCCGCCGACACGGTGGAGGGCGGGTCCATCAACGCCTGCGAAATCTTCCTTTACCGGGACACCGCCCGCGTGATGAACAGCCGGGGCGTGGACAAGCAGCAGCGCACCTGGCGGGTGATGATCGAGGCCATTCCCACCTTTACGGACGAAAAGGAATCCGTGGAGCTGTATGAGGATTACCGGTTTACGGAATTCAACCCGGAAAAGACCACCGCCGAAATCGCTTCCCGCATGGCCGAGGTGCGGGACAGGGCTCATGCCGTAAAGCCGGAAACGCCCATGGAAATTAACGTGGTGCTGCAGCCCCACGAAATCCGCGAATTGCTGCGCGCCCTGGCGGGAAGCGATCTTAACTACGCCGCGGTATACTCCCACGCCAACCTGCATAAGCTGGGCGACGACCTGCAAGCAAACGGCGCCGGCGATAAGCTGACCGTGACCATGAAGGCTATGGTGCCCGGCAGCGAACAATCCGCCCGCTTTGACGATGACGGCGCCTCCCTTCGCGATACCCTGGTAATTGAAAACGGCGTTGTAAAATCCTATTACGGTGCCAGCCGCTTCGGCCAGTACCTGGGCATCGGCCAGCCCAGCGGCAGCCTGCGCTGCATGGAAATGGCCCCCGGCACCATGACGGATGGGGATATGAAGAAGTCGCCCTACCTCCAGTGCGCCTCCCTTTCCGGCTTGCAGCTGGATTTGTACAATGATTACATCGGCGGCGAAATCCGCCTGGCCTATTATTTTGACGGGGAAAAGACGGTGCCCGTCACCGGCATTTCCATGAGCGGCAAGCTCAGCCAGGCGCTTTCTTCCCTGGGCCTTTCCGATGAAACCGTCACCGACGGCGCCTATCGCGGCCCCAAGTGCCTGCTTCTGCGCGGCATGACGGTGCTGTAAATCCCCTTTAAAAAAACGAGGCAGAGAGCTTTCGCTGTTCTCTGCCTCGTTTTTGTTGTTTCATTTTTTAACCCCACAGCAGGGCCAGGGCGG
>CAMOHY010000106.1 GCA_946615495.1 uncultured Clostridia bacterium | reverse complement strand
ACCGGCAAAGCCGGTCCTGCGGATTGTTGATGAAAGGCGGCAGTCTGCCCCATGGGGAAAACCAACGGTCTTCCCCATGGGTTTTTTCTTATACTACTTTTACTACTTTTTTTACTACTTTCTTAGGCTGAAAAAGCTGCCGCAATCAATACCAGGTCATGCAGAATTCGGTCACGTACCAGGTATCCTGGTGGGGGGTATACTGCACGTTGGGGTCGGTCTGCTCCTGGGCGGGAACGGCGGAAAGGTTTTCATGGGTCATGTTGCGGGAATCGTACAGGTAGCAGAAGCTTTTCACCGTGCTGCCCATATTGCCTTCCACGGTGGTGAGCCGGTACACGCCGTCGCCCCGGTCCTCCACATCCACCACCACGCCCACGTGCTTATAGCCGTAGGAATCCTTCACGCTGCCGTAAATGACCAGATAGCCGGGCCGGGGAATTTTGGTCACGCGGCCCAGATTGGTGTAGCCGGTATCCAGCTTGGGCACGCCCGCGGCGCGGACGCCGTGGGGATCGCCGTTTTCCAGGGGCTTTAATTTGTTGATGCTGTCCTCCGAATCCAACGGAACGCCGGCGCTCTCCAGGCAATAGCTGGCGAAAGCGCCGCACCAGCCCACAGCATAGCCCCACCATTTGTTGTATTTATTGTCCCGCAGCTCCTTGGAAATCTTTTTTCCGCCCAGCTCCGTCCATTCCCGCAGCGCGATCTGCCGGAAATTTTCAATCAGGGCGGGCACCTCGCTCCCGGCGGTCTCGTCGGGCAGCACGGTCACATGCACCTGCGCGCTCTTGCTGCTCTTGGTGCCGGTCAGGGTCAGGGTGGCTTCCCCCGCCTGGAAGCCGATGATGCGCACGTTTTTCTTTTCATGCACGTCCGGCTCCGCCCCGGCCACAGCGGGGTCGCTGCTTTCCCAAACGCCGGTAAAGGCCTGGTCAAACAGCTCAAACTGCCCGGCGGTCAGCGTCAGCTCCTTGGGCAGCGTGGGAATTTTCTTGGCCGCCAGCGCGGGCAGGGGCATCAGCAGCGTCAGCAATAAAAGCATGCTTACAAAGCGTTTCATTTCGTTTCCTCCATATTCTGGTCTATTCCGGGAAGCCCGCCCGGCGCCGCCATCCCCAGCAAAAAAGCAGGCGGCGCAGGCGAAAGAGCTTCTCCCGTTTTTCTAACGTTTTCCATGCGTTTTTTCTTTCCGGAATCAGCGGTTTTCGGATGATTCGCGGTCCTCCCGCGCGCCCACCGGCTCCGCCTCCGGTTGCTCCAAGGCCTCTTTCTCCTCACGGGCGGCATGGCGCATGCTCCACGCGCTGTCGATGATGACGGAGCTCAGGCCGACGATCAGGGTAAAATAATACGTGAAAAAACGCCACAGCAGCAGCGCGCCCACCAGCTTATCCGCCGGGAACACATGCTGGAAAAAGATATAGAAGCCGCCCTCCTGAGCCCCGGAGGCGCCGGGAAGCGGCGTAAAGGACGCGGCGATGTACAAAAGGAATTGCAGCGTCAGAATATCAAAGTAAGTATACTGGGTCATGCCCAGGGCGCGGTAAACGCAGTAGGCGATGCTCATCAGCCCCAGCACCTGCAGGCAGGAAAGCAGGTACAGGTACAGCAGGCGAACGGGATGGTGGGTGAGCATATCCACCGAGGCGTGAAAATCGCTGATGGCGGCGTCGGCCCGCGATGTGGTGCGCGCCACGTCCTTAACCAGATGCAGGGCCCGGCCCGCCCGGATGAACAGGGTCAATATACCGCGAACGATATTTTTATTGATGGCCAGCAGCAGCACCGCCACCACGGAAAGGCCGTTGAGCAAAAAGCCCGCGATAACGATCCACTTGGCCTGGTCAATGCAGGCGAGCACGATGGAAGGGTTCAGCGCCCACAAAAGGCCGCCCAGAGAGAGCAGCGCCGTTTGGAAGGTGAAAAACTTCACCGCCAGGCCGGAGGAGGAAATGCCCGCCGGAATATTCCGTTTTTTCAGGGCCAGCACCTGCATGGGCTGGCCGCCGGTGGCCGCCGGCGTGACCGAGGAATAAAAGCTGCCGATCAGCGCCACCAGCAGGGACAGGCGGAATTTTATCCTGACCTTTTGCTGATGAAAAAAAACATGCAGGCCCATGGCTTCAAAAGTCATAAACACGCACCAGGAACCCACCGCCGCCAAAATCCACCTGAAATCGGCGGATATCAGCGCCGTCCACGCATCGCCAATATCGCCGCCCTTGGCGCTCAAATAAAGCACCAGCCCCAGGGTGCACACGATGACAGCGGCGTTGAGCAGATTGCTGCGTGCTGCTTTGGACATCTTTTTCAAGGGGCGCCATCCTTTAAAACATTGTGCGGGTAAAGCCCGCCGCATACAGTATAGCATATCCGGCGGGCTTTTGTCATCCTTTTTCTTTCACGGAAAATCATAACAGGCGTTTCATTCGTACACAGACAGAACATTTTTTGCCTTGCTTCCCCGCCGCTTTCCTGCTACAATAGCTTCAAACGCAGCAAACAGGGGAGGAAGCGCAGAATGGCCATTGACGCGGTCAAAGCTTATTTTTCGCAGTTTGGCATGGAAAAGAACATCCGGGAATTTTCCGTTTCCAGCGCCACGGTGGATTTGGCGGCCGAGGCCCTGGGCTGCCCCGGCTGCCGCATTGCCAAATCTCTGGCCTTTCGCCTGAACGAGGGGCCCATTCTGGTGGTGGCCGCCGGAGACGCCAAGGTGGACAACGCCAAATACAAGGCCCGCTTTGGCGAAAAGGCCAAAATGCTCTCCCCGGAGGATACGCTTTCCCAGGTGGGCCACGCCGTGGGCGGGGTATGCCCCTTTGCGGTCAAGGCGGGGGTGCGGGTGTATCTGGATGAATCGCTGAAACGGTTTTCCACCGTTTTTCCCGCCTGCGGCAGCAGCAACAGCGCCATTGAACTGACCATTCCGGAATTGGAGCGCTATTCCGCCGCCGCCGGCTGGGTGGACGTGTGCAAAAACTGGAGCGGGGAGGAGAAACAGGAAAATGCCGGGGCTTGAACGATCCTGCGGCGCCATTGTTTTTACCTGGAGAAACGGCCAGCCTCTTTTTGTCATTGTCCGGGAGCGGCAGGGCGCATACAGCTTTCCCAAGGGACATATGGAGGAAAGCGAAACCGAGCTGGAAACGGCCCGCCGCGAAATTTGGGAAGAAATTGGGATTTCTCCCGTTTTTTACGACGGGTTCCGTCAGGAGGAAGAATATGATTTATTGGAAAAGCCCGGCACACGTAAACGGGTAACATACTTTCTGGCGGAGTTTGGGCAGGAAAGCCCCGTTCCCCGACCAGGCGAAATCGCGGATATTCAGCTTCTTCCTTATGACCAGGCCCTTGAATGCTTTGAGCATGAAAACAAAAAGCGGATTTTGACCGCCGCGCTGAGCTTCCTCAAAAGCATAAAGTGAACATCCATTGGCTGTAAAAATAAGCGCTTCCGGGCAAAATGCCCGGAAGCGGCTTTCTGCCGGTTCTGCGGATTGTTGATGAAAGGGCTGCGGCCCTTTCCTGCTTTCCCGGAGGTTTGTCGGCAATATGGCGCGGGCAGGACGTAAGCTTATGAATTGGTAAGCAGCTTGATGGTGTTCAGCACCGCCAGAATCAGCACCACGATGCCGCACACAAACAGCACGGGGTGCAGCTTGGTGCGCATTTCCTTGGGCGTTTTCAAAAACAGGGTAACATCCACCACGCCAAGCACTGCGCAAAGCGCCGTAAGAATCCAGTGCATCGTCAGGCTCATGTTTTTACACACCTTCCTTTTCTTTTCCCGTTGCCGGAAATAATATTATTCGCTCATGCCCCTGAATCCCTTCCCCACGATCTCGCTGGAGGAGGTGATGGTGATGAAGGAATGGGGGTCGGTAGCGCGAACGAACAATTGAAGCCGGATGGCCTGGGAGCGGTTGATAACGGTCATGATGATCTCCCGCTTTTCATGGGTGAAGCTGCCCTGGCCCTCCATGATGGTGGCGCTGTGATGCAGCTTCTGCATGATGAAATCGCAGATGGGGCCGGGATTGTCCGTAATGATCTGGAACACCTTATAGGTGCGCAGGTTGTCCATTACCGCGTCCACCATGTAGGACTTGAGGAACAGCCCGAACAGGGAAAACAGCCCCGTTTCCATGCCGAAGGTGAAGCAGGCGGCCAGGGCCACCAGCAAATCCGCCAGGCCCAGGGCCAGGCCGATATTGATATGAGAATATTTTTTCACCAGCATGGCGATGATATCCGTTCCGCCGGAGGAAGCGTCCACATTGAACAGCATGGCCGCGCCCACCGCGGGCAGCGCCACCGCGAAAACCAGCTCCAGCACGGGCTGGGTGGTCATGGGCGCGCTCATGGGAATGAAGCGCTCAAAGGCCAGCGTGAGCACGGAGGAAACGATGGCCGAATAGGCCGTGCGCGCTCCAAACCCCCGGCCCAGGAAAAGAACGCCGATGAAAAGCAGCAAAAGGTTCAAAATCAGGTTCAGCGTGGCCGTGGTGACAGCGGGCATGAAATGGGCCACCACAATGGAAATGCCGCTCACCCCGCCGGTGGTGAAATGGTTGGGAAACTTGAAAAAATACACGCCCACCGCCGTCAGCAGGGTGCCCAGGTTCAGCCAGCCGAATTGCTTCCACCAATTCAGGGAAAACACCTGCGTTTTTTCTTTCATTACCTTCCGAACCCCATTTCCAACAGATACCGGCACAGAGAATTGCCCCAGGTTGCCGCCGGACCAAACTCCGCCCCCAAGCCGATGCCATGGTGGCCCTTGGGATATACGTGAAGCTCAAACAGGATGCCATGGTCCGCCAGGGCCCGCGCCAGGTTCAGGCTGTTCTGCACGGGCACGGCCCCATCCTCCGCCGTGTGCCAAAGGAAGGCGGGGGGCGTGTCCTTATTCACGTTTTCTTCGGCGGAATACCACCGGGCCACCTCTTCGTTTTCCCATTCCCCGCCCAAAAGGCTTTGGCGGCTGCCCAGGTGGGTGTATTTTCCAAAGGAAGCCACGGGATAGCAGGGCACGAACACATCGGGCCGGGAGGAAAAGCGCTGAACGGGGTCCGGGTTGCTTTCATCGCCCAGGTCCCAATGGGTGGCGGCGGAGCAGCACAGGCTGCCGCCCGCGGAAAAGCCCAGGATGCCCACCTTTTCATAGCCCAGGGAGCGCACCAAACGAATGGCCCGGCCCGCGTCCGTCCAGGGCGCCAGGCGGTGGCAGGGCGCTACCCGATAATCCAGCACGTAGGCCGCGATGCCCTGAAAATTCAGCATCCGGGCAATGGGCGCGCCCTCGTGGTCCGCCTTCATCACGTAGCCGCCGCCAGGGCAAACCACCACCGCGCCCCGGCTGCCCTCCGCAGGGTAAGCCGCCAGGGACGGCTGGGCCTGGTCCGGGCTCTGCGCGGAATAGGGCGCTTCCCCCGGCCAGAGGAATATCTTTTCCTGTCCGTCCATGTATCCTCACTCTCCTTTGCGTGAAGAGATATTTTTCGCTATTCATACTTTACACCCTTTTTCCTTTTCCTGCAACAGCAAAAAGAAATTTTACATGGTTCCCTCAGCTTTAAAATGATTGCGAAAAAACCTATTTTCCTGTATAATCGATACAAAATCTTCCAAAGGAGGAAGGGCGATGCAGCGAATGGGCGGGCCGATGAGCCGCGGATTTATGACGGAGGAAGAAAAAAAGAACCGGCCCAAGGTGACGGGCGCCCTGCTCAAGCGGGTGTTCTCCTATCTGCTGCCGTACTGGAAGCAGTTTCTCCTCATTCTGTGCGCCATCGCGTGCTCATCGCTGCTGGGGCTGTACCCTTCCGTGCTCACGGGCCGCATTGTGGACGCGCTGGCGGAAAAAAAGGGCGTCGCCGTGCTGCTGCAATTGATTGGGCTGTCGCTGGCGGTAACGGTGGGCAGCAGCCTGATCGGCGTGGGGCAGAATTACCTGAACAGCTGGATTGCCCAGCATATCACCTATGATATGCGCAACAAAATGTACGCTCATTTGCAGCAAATGAGCCAGCGCTTTTTTACCAACAACAACCAGGGCGATATCATCACCCGCATGACCAGCGACATCGGCGGCGTGCAGTCCGTCATCACGGGCACGTTCACCTCCATCCTCTCCAATTCCATCACGCTCATTGCCGCCCTGACGGTGATGTACCGGCGCAATTGGATGCTGGCCACGCTGGGCGTGCTGGTTATTCCCCTGTTCGTTATCCCTTCCCGCCGGGCGGGCAGGACCCGGTGGGAGCTGACGCGGGAATCCCAAGCCTGCAACGACGAAATTAACGGCATCCTGAACGAAACCCTGTCCGTCAGCGGGCAAACGCTGGTAAAGCTTTTCGGGAAAGAGGAATACGAATACGGCCGCTACAAGGAAGTAAACGGCCGCATGATCCGCCTGAACATTAAGGAAAGCATGGCGGGCCGCTGGTTTTTTATGATTATTTCCGTGTTCTCCTCCATCGGGCCCATGCTGCTCTACCTGGTAGGCGGCATTTTGATGATGCAGTACGGCCAGGATATTACCGTGGGCGATATCACGGTGATGGTGGCCCTGCTGGGCCGCATGTACGGCCCCGTGAACCAGCTGCTGAATATCCAGGTGGAATGGATACGGTCCATGGCGCTGTTCACCCGTATTTTTGAATATTTCGACCTGCCGGTGGAAATCGAAAACGCGCCGGACGCCCTCACGCCCTCCAGCGCCGACGGCAGCGTGGAATTTTCCCACGTGGATTTTTCCTACGACGCCGAGCGCCAAATTCTTCACGACGTATCCTTTACCCTCCAGGCGGGCCGCAGCATCGCCATCGTAGGCCCCTCCGGCAGCGGGAAGAGCACCATCATCAATTTAATTCCCCGCCTGTACGACTGCCAGGGCGGCGAAGTGCGCTTCGGCGGGGTAAACGTGAAAAAGCTGAATCTGCAATTCCTGCGCAAAAACGTGGGCATCGTGAGCCAGGAAACCTACCTGTTTAACGGCACCATCCGGGAAAACCTGCTCTACGCCAAGCCCGACGCCACGGAAGCGGAGCTGATTGCCGCCTGCAAAAAGGCCAATATTTATGATTTTGTTTTAAAGCAGGAGCAAGGCCTGGACGCCATGGTGGGCAACCGGGGGCTGAAGCTGTCCGGCGGGGAAAAGCAGCGGCTTTCCATCGCCAGGGTGCTGCTGAAAAACCCGGCCCTGCTGATTTTTGACGAAGCCACCTCCGCCCTGGATTCCATTTCCGAGGCCAAAATTCAGGAAGCCATCGAGCCCATCATTCAGGAGCGCACCAGCATCCTGATCGCCCACCG
>CAMOHY010000105.1 GCA_946615495.1 uncultured Clostridia bacterium | reverse complement strand
CCGAAACCTATCTGTACTTCTCCACCTCCGGCAAGGAAGAAAACGTGATCGCCCGTGTTGACCCCCGCACCAAGACCCGCGCTGGCGACGATGTGAAGGTTGCTCTGGACACCACCCGCCTGCACTTCTTCGATAAGGACACCGAAGAAACCATCATGAACCGCTAATTCAATAGCTCGTTTCCGCCGGAAGGGGTTTCCCTTCCGGCTTTTTGTTATATGGAAAAAGCGTTCGTCCGAAGGCTGACGAACGCTTCTGCGCATCACGGCGGGAAATTTGGGAGGAATGAGAAGCTTCTCCTCGCGGCGTACATGCCGCCGCGGATTGCAATATCAGGGAAACCAGCTTGCAGGTTTTCTCCAGCTTTTTCAATCTGCCGCTTTGCAGATATCCGGCTTTTTGAATAGGGAATGCAATGCGAAATCATTGAATGTCCCGCAGCCTGTTCAGCGGCCAAATCACCTTGCGGACGTGGCCTTGAAGCATGGAAAGGGAAATGGGGCCCACGTCGCTGGCGCGGCTGTCGTGGGAGGAGCGGCGGTTGTCGCCGATGACGAAATATTCATCCTCCTTTAGCTCCAGCCTTTTTAGGTCGCTGGGCACGCTGCCCATTTCCGGCGGATTCGGCACCAGCCGGTCGTTTACATACAGCTGGCCTTGGCGAATTTCCACGCTGTCGCCAGGCAAGGCCACCAGGCGCTTGACGAAAATGGTGTGGCGGGTGAGGGAAAGGGAGGCGGTAAAATTGATGGAAAAATCCACCCGATGGGGGTACCGGCAAATAACGATGTCGCCCCGGCGATACTCTCCGCCCCGGCTGACCAGCAGGATTTCTCCGTTGTGCAGGGTGTTTTCCATGCTGGTGCCCTGTACCCGCACCCACTGGAAAAAGAAGGATTGCCCGGCGGCGATAAGCGCCGCCGTCAGCAAAGTAATCAATACGCCGTCCATGATTCTCTGGAGCGGGGACCGCTTCTTTTTTTCTGGCGTAGGGGAGGGGGCGGCAGGCGCCGCGGAAAGCGGGCTCATTTATTCCACGCTGCGGCGATGGGACCAGGGGAGGATCACGCTCTTGACCTTGCCCATGATAGCGCTCTTGGAAATGGGGCCCACGTCGCTGGCCCGGCTGTCGTGGGAGGTATAGCGGTTATCGCCGATGACGAAGTATTCGTCGCTGCCCAGCGTGCGCAGGGGATAATCGCTGGGCACGCTGCCCATGAATTCGGGGTCCTCCACCAATTCGCCGTTCACGTACAGGTGGCCGCCGTAAATCTGCACAGTGTCGCCGGGCAGGGCCACCAGGCGCTTGACGAACAGGGTGTAGGTGTCCAGAGACAGGGCGGAGCTGAAATTGATTTGCGCAGCCCCGTTTTCGTTCACCCGGCCGGGATAGCGGCAGATTACGATATCGTTGCGCTTCATTTCTCCGGTCAGGTAAGCCCACTTGGAGGCCAGCACGATTTCGCCGTCCTGCAAAGTGTTGGTCATGCTGGTGCCGTCCACCCGGATAGGCTCGGCCACATAGGCGCGCACCAGGCAGGCAATCACGATGGCGGCCAGGAAGGTGAGCACCCAGCTGAGAATTTTTTGCGGAATCGTTTTGTTCTTTTCTTTTTCCTTCTGCTTGGCTCTTCTGGCTTTATACCACTCCCAAAAGTTGGCGGGCTTCGCTTGCGCGTTATTTTCCTGTTTCTTGTCGGTCTTTTTCTCGGTCTGCACGGTTCAATTACTCCTCTCTGTTCTCATCGGGCGACGGCGCGCGCTGAATCACCTTTTTCCGGCGCTTTAAAAAAACCGCGCGATCCAGCATCACGATTCGCCCGCAGCCCTGACATTTCATTTTTATATCAGCGCCTGTACGGATGACCACCCAGGTGTCGCTGCCGCAGGGGTGGGGCTTACGGGTCTGGATCACATCGCCCAGATTGATGACATTATCCACGTCCATGCGGCTTCCCTCCTTTGGTCGATGGGACTATTATATACGTTTTCCCGCATTTTTTCAATGACAATTGTATGCAGCAAAAGCGTTCCGGAAAATAATTTGCAAATTCATGGGAGAAAAACCGCTTTATTCCTCTCTGCTTTCCTGCTCCAACCGCTTTTGCCGCCGTTCCTAAAGGCCCCGCGGCAGCCAAAGGGCCGCGAAGGACAGGACGGAAGAATATTATAATTTACAATTTAGCCATAAATTTTGAGCAAAAAGCGCTGCCAAGCATATTGCGTTGGCAGCGCGGAGCGAGAGGGATACGACGGGCTTTATCCCTGGCAATAGAACCGGTCGGCGGTGCGCATCAGGTGCTCATGGGCCAGGAAGCCCAGACCAAGCAGCAGCGCGGCCATGATGGCAAAGTAGAGATAAGTATCCACCTTGAGGGTAAAGAGCAGATACGTGAGCCCGGCCAGGGCGATAAGCAGCCCCCAAGCGATGAGCATGGAGATAAGGGAGCCGTAGTTTTGCTTCATGGCTTCCTGTTCCGTTACCCAGTTCAGCTTGGGATGCTTGATATCCCGGCACAGGGACAGGCAGGAGGTGACGAAGGTGTACAGGGCGCAAAGGATAAAGGCCATAAGCGCCTGAAGGGCGTAAGAAGGGAGAAACACCGCGGCCAGAGCGGAGGCTACCAGCACGCCCGCGATGGAAAGGGCGTAGCCTACGATCAGCTTGGCTTTAATTAGCGTGCGGTAGGACGCGGGGAGGGCGCACAGGAAATCATGGCCCCGTCCTTCCCGCGACACGGCGGTGGCCAAAGCGGGATTCAGCCCGGCCATATACGCCATGATGGCGGCCAGAACGGGCAGCGCCAGGCCGGCGGGAATCTGGCTCATCAGCACGTTGAAATTTTCTCCATTGTCCTTCGCGGCCCGGCCGAGGACGATGTACATCATCACCACCATCACCACCGGCATAAAGGCGGTGGGCAGGCTGTTGGTGGCATAGGAGGGCACCCGAAGAATCTGGCGCACCTCCCGCTGGCAGCAAGCCTTGAGGGCGGAGGCGCCCGCAAAGGAGGCATGGCGCAGGCCGCCTTTTTTGCCGCTTCCCGCGGGCGCTTCGCCCAGCAGCATGGACAGCTTCTGGTACGCAAAGCCGATGGCCCACACGGCCAAAAGCATCGCGCCTGCGGACACGGCCAGGAACAGGAGCAGCAGCGCGTAATCGCCCAGCAGCCCCTTGGCAGCCCAAGCGGCGGGCGGGAACAGGCGGGTCATGGATTCAATGCGGGCGGAATAGCTCTGCATGAATTGGGCAATCACCTCGTTGCCTTCGCCGCTGCCGGTGATGCTGCCCATGTTCATGGCCAGAATCATGTAAGCGACCAGAAAGATGATGCCGCTCACCGTGGCCACCAAATCACGCCGCTTCCAAAGGGAGGAAATGCGGATGAGCAGGGTGGAAACGAAGGCGACCAGCACAATGGGCAGCACCGGCGCGGCCAGGGCCACCAGCAGCGCCCGCCCATAGAACAGCGCGCCGGGATGGACCCGCAAGCCGTACAGGATGGCGGCAGGCAGGATAAACAGCAGGCTAAAGCCCGCTTCGCTGATCCACACCTGGCACAGCTTGGCGGAAAGCACCGTGCGCGGCTTTACCGGCAGGGCGGCGATAAACGCCGCGTCCCGGCCAAAGTACAAAGAGCTCATGATGAAGAAGAAGGACATGATGAACGTGCCCAGCATGGACACCACCACCGCGATGCTCAGCATCAGATCGGGCATGCCCATGGTCATGAGCGCATCCAGAATTTTGCTTTCAGCAAAAATGAGGAAGCCGCCCAAATAAAGCACCAGAAGGATGTAGCCAAACAGTTTTCCGAGGGTGCGGCCTTTTTTCTCCTGCAATTGGCTTTTCAGGTTCCGGGGCTTTAAATCCGCGTACCGGGAAAGCAATTGCAGCCGCAGCAGGGGAAAGAAGCCGGTCATGCCTCATCGCCTCCGTCATCCGTCAACTCCAGGAACAATTCTTCCAGTGACGCGCCCACTTCGCCGGACCGCAATTCTTCCAGGGTGCCCAGGGCCTTCAGGCTGCCATGGTTAATGAGTCCGATACGGGTGCACAGCTTTTCGGCCACCTCCAGCACGTGGGTGGAAAAAAACACGGTATTGCCCGCTTCGCAGTGGCGCTTCATTTCTTCCTTGAGCAAATGGCTGGCGCGGGGGTCCAGGCCGCCCAAGGGCTCGTCCAGAATCCATACCGGGGGATTGTGGATCAGCGCGCCGATAACCACCAGCTTTTGCTTCATGCCCTTGGAATAGGAGCGCACCTGGTTGTTGATGGCGTCCTCCAAAGAAAAGATGTCCAGGTATTTTTCAATGTGCGCCTTGCGCTGCTGGGCGCTCACCTGGTAAATATCCGCCATGAAATTCAGGTATTCCATGCCGGACAGCCGGTCGTACAGGTCGTTTCCGTCCGGCACGAAGCCGATGAGCCGCTGGGCCTCCAGCCGGTCGGTGTCCAGGCGGTGGCCCGCCATGGTGATTTGACCGCCGTCGGGCCGCAGGATGCCCGTCATCAGCTTGATGGTGGTGGTTTTGCCCGCGCCGTTGGGGCCGATGAAGCCAAACAGCTCGCCGCCCTCCACGTGCAGCGTCAGGTCGTCTACTGCTTTTATGCCATTTTTGGCGTAGCTCTTGGTCACGTTTTGCAAATCAATCATCAATTACCCCTCCTTTTCGGATGTGCCTATGATAGCAGGGCAAAAAGAAAAACGCAAGAGACTTTGCCCCAAAGATACGATTTTGCGTCTCAAATGACAAGCTTTGATGATCGGGAGCCGCCGGCGCGCCTCCTTTTCGCCCGGCAGCGCTTGCTTGAGCGAAAAGGATGCGGTATAATTAGGATGAGCGCACGGGCGAAGCCGTGGCGCGTCCCGGCGGGCCCCGGAGGGCAGCGCGCCGGGCGTGAAAGGAAAGAGGAAGGCATGAGAACGCATCGGTTCGGCGGCAGGGATGTATCGGTTATCGGTCTGGGTTCGGGCGAGTTTGGCGGCGCTTGCCCGGAAGGAAAAGCCAGAGAGTTTTTGGACGCTTTTTCGGAAATGGGCGGCAATTTGATCGATACCGCCCACGTGTACGGCGATTTTAAAACGCCCAGGAACGGAGAGAGCGAACGGGTGATCGGCCGCTGGATGGCGGACCGCCATTGCCGGGACCGGGTGTTCCTTTCCACCAAGGGCGGCCATCCGCCTCTTTCTGATATGAATCATTCCCGCCTGAGCCGGGAGGAAATTCGGGCCGACTGGGCGGAAAGCCTGGAGGCGCTGCAAACGGACCGGGTGGATATTTACTGGCTGCACCGGGATGATGAAAACCGGCCGGTGGGAGAAATTATGGAAACGCTGCAGGAACTGATTGAGGATGGCAGCGTGGCCCTGCTCGGCGCCTCCAATTGGAGCGCCCGGCGCATTCGCGAAGCCAATGCCTATGCCGCAGGCCATGGGCTGACGCCGTTTGCCGCCAATCAGCCCCAATTCAGCCTGGCAAAGAGCGTGTTCCAGCAGGACCGCACGCTTCAATCCATGTGGGATGAAGGCATGTGGAAAATGCACCGGGAATGGAATTTTCCCTGCTTTTGCTTTTCCTCCCAGGCCCACGGCTTCTTTACCAAGCTGGACGCGCTGGGGGAGGAAAATTTGCCGGAAAACGTGAAAAAGAAGTTTTTGTCGCCGGAAAACCTGGCCATATACCGGCGCATCAAAAACGTTCAAGCGGAAACCGGATTGCCCGTGGGCGCCGTCGCCCTGGCCTTCCTTACCTGCCAGCCCTTCCCCTGCTTTGCCCTGGCGGGGGCCAGCAGCCTGGAGCAGGTGACGGCCCTCCGGGAGGCGGGGGACGCGGTTTTGACCCCGGCGCAAAGGGATTACCTGAAAAAATGGCCGGAGGAAGGAAGCGCTGGCGGATGCTGAACGCCGAAATATGGCAGTATATTCTGTTTTTCTTTATTTCTTCCTGTTTGGGCTGGATCATGGAGGTAACGTGCAAGCTGATCCAGTTTCACCGCTTCATCAACCGGGGCTTTCTCATCGGCCCTTACTGCCCCATCTACGGCTTTGGCGCGGTCATCGTCACGGCGCTGCTGAGCCGCTACGAGGGGGAGCCGGTGACGGTGTTCGTGCTGGCCATGGTGCTGTGCGGCACCCTGGAATACCTGACCAGCTATTTCATGGAAAAGCTTTTTCACGCCCGGTGGTGGGATTACAGCCATAAGCGGTTCAACCTGAATGGCCGCGTGTGCGCCGATACCCTGATTCCCTTTGGCCTGTTGGGCATGCTGATGGTGTATGTGGTCAAGCCCTTCCTGTTTGGCCGCATGGCGCAGATGCCTCAGGATGCGCTGCGTATCGTGTGCATCGCGCTGACGGCGGGCATTCTTTTTGACGCGGCGCTGTCCACCACCATTTTGGGCAAAATCCGCAAAACGGCCAATCTGTCCGGAGAGGACGACACCGAGGCCATCGCCCAGGCCGTGCGGGAGCACCTGGCCCGCAACAGCGCCCTGGTGCGCCGCGTGCTCAGCGCGTTCCCCTACGCCAAGCTGTACAATAAGCCTTTGATGGAAAAGCTCAAGCAGCGGCGGCGGGAAATTCGCCGGGAGCTGGAAAAGAAGATCAAGCGCCAGGTATAAATTCAGGAAAGCGAGAAGCAAGCATGGAAATCAAATCCGCCGAATTCATCACCAGTATGAGCACGTATTCCACCCCGGACCCCGCCCTGCCCCAAATTGCCGTGGCAGGGAAAAGCAACGTGGGCAAATCGTCCCTCATCAACAGCCTGTGCCGCCGCAAGGCCCTGGCCAAAACCAGCGCCATGCCGGGCAAGACCCGGCTTATCAACCTGTTTTTGTTAAACGGCAGCTTTCACCTGGTGGACCTGCCGGGCTACGGCTTTGCCAAGGTGGATAAGCAGGAAAAGCTGCGCTGGGGCGATATGATGGAAAAATATTTCCGGGAAACGGAGCAATTGCGCCTGACGCTGCATTTGGTGGATATCCGCCATGAGCCCACCCAGGACGACGTGCAGATGAACGCCTTTTTGCGGGGCATGAACCTGCCCTTCCTGGTCATCGCCACCAAAGCGGACAAAATATCCCGCGGCGCGCGCATGAAGCAGCTGGCCCCCATTTGCCGCGCCCTGCAGGTGCAGCCCTGGCAGGTGATTTGCTGCTCCGCCGAAACGGGAGAAGGGCGGGACAAGCTGCTGGAGGCGCTGGAAAACGTCCTTCTGGAGCCTTCGGAGGAAGTGGAAGAATAAAAAATGGGCCGCCGGCATCAAACCGGCGGCCCAGAGCATCGACAAAGCCGATGCTCTGCCATCGAAAGTCTGCAAGCAGTCTTTCG
>CAMOHY010000104.1 GCA_946615495.1 uncultured Clostridia bacterium | reverse complement strand
AGGCGGTGCCCAGGCACACGCTGATGGTGTACTTGCCGTTGGGCTCCAGGCGGAATTGAGAATAGAACGTGGCTACGCCGTAGACCTCGCTCAGCGTTACGCCCAGCCCCTCCGCGATGATTTTCTGCACATCCATGGGCACACAGCCGAAAATGCCCTGCGCTTTTTGAAGCACGGGCATCAGCGCGCCAGGCTGATCCTTCAAATCAGCGATGACCTGATTCAGCTGCTCATACTTGTCTTTCATGTCCGGCATGACAGTCCAAGACCTCCTTTAATTGTTCCTTCGGATCTTTCCGAATTGGCGGCATATACGTCTTCATATACACCGTATTATACTATAACATATTTTTCGCCGGAATGCACGCATAAAATGAAAAAAACATGCGAAAAATCTAAGAAATTTCGCCGGAAAATGGAATTTTTCCAAAAGAAAATTGCAAAGGGAGAAAGCGGCGGCAAAAGTTAGGGCATATTGGCCGGTTTTTGGCCTGATCGGCGGCTTGTAATTTTTTGTTTCGTGATATATGATGAAGCTGTATATTCTTTTTACAAGCGAGGTCATTCCATGAGCAGCACGCAGCGGGACTTTACCCAGGGGCCCATTGCCAAGGGCATGATCGCCTTTTCCATGCCCTTTTTGCTTTCCAACATCCTTCAGGCGCTCTACGGCGCGGTGGACATGCTGGTGGTGGGCAATTACGCCAATCCGGACCCGGCCGTCAGCGCCCAGATTCTGTCCGGCGTGAATATCGGCAGCCAAATCACCAACCTGGTAGCCATGATGGTGAGCGGCCTGACGGTGTCCGGCACGGTGATGGTGGGCCAGTATGTGGGCGCGCGCAGGCAAAAGGACGCGTCGGAAACGGTGGGCACCATGTTTACCCTGATGGGCATCGTGGGCTTGGCGCTGATGGCGGTGATGATGATTTTTTCCGACGCCATCCTGCATTTGCTGGAAACCCCGGCGGAGGCCTTTGAGCACGCCAAAACCTACCTGATGATTTGCCTGAGCGGCACGCTGTTCATCTTTGGCTACAACGCCATTTCCTCCATTCAGCGCGGCCTGGGCGATTCGGTCCGTCCCCTCATCTTTGTGTTCATCGCCTGTGTTGTCAACATCGTGCTGGATTTATGGTTCGTAAAGGGCCTGGGCCTGGGCGCCGCGGGCGCGGCGTGGGCCACGGTGATCGCCCAGGCGGTAAGCCTGATGCTGGCGGCTTGGTATTTGAGCCGGAACAAATTCATTTTTGATTTTAAGCCCCGTTCCTTCCGCATTCAGAAGGAAAAGATGAATCTGATGGTGAAGCTGGGCATTCCCTCTTCCGTGCAGAGCATCATTGTGAATATTTCCTTCCTGGTCATGACCGCCCTGGTCAACGGCATCGGCGGGGCCACGGCCTCCGCCGCCGTGGGCGTGGTGGGCAAGTTCAATTCCTTCGCCATTTTGCCCGCCGTGGCCATGAGCTCCTCGGTGAGCGCCTTTGCGGCCCAGAATATCGGCGCGGGCCAGTATGACCGGGCGAAAAAGAGCCTGGGCGTTGGCATCGGCATCGCCATGGCCATTTCCGCGGTGGTGTTCGCCGCCGTGCAATTGTTCCCCGGCCCCATCATCGGCGTTTTCAGCCCCTATGAAGAAGTGATCGGCCACGGCGTGGAATATATGCGCACGTTCAGCTTCGATTACCTGCTGGTGCCCATCCAATTCTGCTTCAACGGCCTCATCATGGGCGCGGGACACACCAAGTTTACGCTGCTCAGCGCCTCTCTTTCCTCCTTGCTTTTGCGCATTCCCGTGGCCGTGCTGTTTGGCTCCGCGCTGGGCTGGGGGCTGATGGGCATCGGCCTGGCCGGCCCCGCGGCCACCGTGGCGGGCATTTTGCTTACGGGCTGGTTCGTGTTCAGCGGCCGCTGGAAGAAGGACCAGACCGGAATCCGGCGGGAAAATGAGGCATAAACCGAAAAAAGAAAGAAAAATTGCGGAATCTGCCACTATTTTTTCCCTGAACGCTTGTATTTTTTTCAAGGGTGTGTTAGAATACATGCTGTGTTACATCAAGGAGGGACAAACTCATGAGCGCTATTGAAGTTATTCTGAACATTCTGATGGTGATTGCCGCGTTGGTTATGATCGTTACGGTTCTGATGCAGTCCAGCGATACCGATGGCATGGGCGCGCTGACCGGCGGCAGCGACACCTTCTTTGGAAAGAATAAGAACAACACCTTGGAAGGCAAGCTGTCCAACGCGACCAAGATTTCCTCCATCGTGTTTGTGGTGCTGGCCATCGTGATGCTGATCGTGGCGTAAGCTGCGCAGGCGTTTACCGGGTTCTGGCACAGGGCTGGCAAAGAGTTTGTCAGCCCTTTCTTTGCGTAAATCATTTGTCGGAGTATTTGCATGATTATTTTAACCATACAAAACCTGAAAAAAGCCTTTGGCGGCAACGTGGTGCTCAAGGATGTGAACCTCGTTTTGCAGGACCGCCAGCGCATGGGCCTGGTGGGCGTAAACGGCTGCGGGAAAACCACGCTGCTGAAAATCCTGGCCGGGCAGGAGCATGAGGACGGCGGAACGATTTCGCTCATGAAGGGCATCCGTATCGGCTATATGGAGCAGCAGTACGCCGTGCAGGGCGACAGCACCGTGTTTGAGGAGCTCAAGCAGGTGTTTGAGCCCGTGTTCGCCATGGAGGAAAAGCTGCGCGCCCTGGAAGCGCAGATGGCCAGCGCCAGCGAAGTGGAGCTTAAGCGCCTGGGGGACACCTACGCGCGGCTGAACGACGCCTTTGAAAAGGCGGACGGCTACGCCTGGAAATCCTCCATCCAGGGCGTGTTATCTGGCTTGGGCTTTACGAAGGAGCAGTACGGCCAGCCCGCCAGGCTTTTGTCCGGCGGTGAACTGACCCGCCTCTGCCTGGCCCGGCTGCTTTTGCAAAAGCCGGATCTTTTGCTGCTGGACGAGCCCACCAACCATTTGGATTTGCAGGCCCTGGACTGGCTGGAGCATTATTTGGCCGATTATCGGGGCACGCTGCTGGTGGTGAGCCATGACCGCTATTTTCTGGACCATGTGTGCACGCATATTTCGGAATTGCTGCTGGGCACCCTGGAGCAGTACGAGGGCAATTATTCCTCTTATATGACCCAGCGGGCCGAGCGCTTTGAAATCCGCATGCGGGCCTGGGAGCAGCAGCAGAAAATGATCGCGCGGGAGGAAGCCATCATTGCCCGGTACAAATCCTTCAACCGGGAAAAATCCATCCGCGCGGCGGAAAGCCGGGAAAAACGGCTGGAAAAGGTGGAGCGGCTGGAGCGGCCGGAGGACGAGCATCAGGTGCGCTTCCGCTTCCAGGCCAAGCGCCGCACGGGGGACGACGTGCTGTTCATTAAGGATTACAGCAAATCCTTCGGGGATAGAACATTGTTTCAAAATGTGAATCTGCATTTGCGTTCGGGCGACCGGGTGGCCCTGCTGGGCCCCAACGGCATCGGCAAATCCACCCTGCTCAAGTGCCTGGTCGGGGAAGAGACGCCGGACGCGGGGGCGGTCCGCTGGGGCGCCAATGTGGATATGGGGTATTATGACCAGAAGCAGGAAAGCCTGCATCCGCAAAAGACCGTGCTGGACGAGGTGTGGGACGCTTTCCCCCGCATGGAGCAAAGCGAGGTGCGGGGCGCGCTGGGCTTGTTTTTGTTTACGGGGGAGGATGTGTTCATGCCCATCCATACCCTGTCCGGCGGCGAAAAGGGCCGGGTGGCGCTGACCAAGCTGATGCTCAGGAAAGATAATTTTCTGCTCCTGGACGAACCCACCAACCACTTGGACATGGACAGCCGCGAAGTGCTGGAGGACGCGCTGGAGAATTTTGAGGGCACCATTTTGGCCGTGTCCCATGACCGCTATTTCATCAACCGGTTCGCCACCAAGGTGGTGGTGCTGTCCGAGGATGGGCTGAAGGAATACCTGGGCAATTTTGACGATTATCAGGCCAGGCTGCAATGGGAAATGGCCCAGCAGGGCCAGGACCCCCGATTCCTGGATATGACCCGCACCGAGGCGGGAAAGGAAAAGAAAAAGCTGCGCCTGGCCAAGGAGCAATTGAAGGCGCTGAAGGAAAATGTAAAGCGGGCGGAGCAGGCGGTGGGGGACACGGAGGAAGCCATCGCCCGCCACGAAGAAAAAATGGCCGCCCCCGAAGTGTATTCCGTGCCGGAAAAGGCCGCCGCCGCAGCCAGGGAATACCAGCGCCTAAAGGACGCCCTGGCCCAGGCCTATTCCGACTGGGAGGCGGCGGAGGAAGCGCTGAGCGAAGCGACTGGGGAGTAACGAGAAAACAATATGAATTTGGAAAAAAATAGCCTGCGCATCAGAAACGCTGAAGCAAGGGACGCGGCCCAATTAGCCCGCTGGTGGAACGACGGCAGCGTAATGGCGCACGCCGGATTCCCGCTGGGGTTGGGGATCACAGCCGAGGAAATCACAGAATCGCTGAAAACGGATCGGGATGATGGGCGCAGGCGGCTGATCCTGGAATGGCAGGGGAAACCCATCGGCGAAATGAGCTATACGATGCTGGAAGGGCCCATCGCGGAAATAGGCGTCAAAATCTGCGAAGCGGTCTATCAGGAGCGGGGCTTGGGCCGCCGGGCGCTGAGTATGCTGATCCGGGAGCTGTATGGCCGCGGCTGTAAAAAGATCATTTTGGATACGAATTTGAATAATCTTCGGGCCCAGCATGTGTATGAAAAACTGGGCTTCCGAAAAACCGGCGTTCGGCGCGATTCCTGGACGGATCAGCTGGGGCGGAAGCAATCCGCCGTGGATTATGAATTAACGCCTTCGGACTTTATTGATTTTTCATAAACAGGAGTACGGAGTCATGACAGAACAGGAAATCCGCGTGCGCATGTTTGCGATGCAGGATCAGCCTTACGCGGAATTTCAGAAAAAACTGATTCCCAACGTTGATCCCGATTCCTTCATCGGCGTGCGCACGCCGGAATTAAGAAGGCTTGCCAGGGAAATGGTGAAAAGCGGTGAAGGGGACGCCTTTCTTCAAGCGCTGCCCCACCGATATTTTGATGAAAACCAGCTGCATGCCTTTTTGCTTTCCGAGGAAAAGGATTTTTCCCGGTGCATCGCCCTGGTGGAAGTGTTTTTGCCATATGTGGATAATTGGGCCACCTGCGACCAGATGTCGCCCAAGGCGTTCAAAAAGCACTTGGCCGATCTGCTGGAATATATTCAGAAATGGCTTCATTCCAGCCGTACCTATACCGTGCGCTTTGGCCTGGGCATGCTGATGCAGCATTATTTGGATGAGCGCTTTGAGCCTTCCTTCCTGGAGTGGGCCGCCGCTGTCCAGTCGGAGGAATACTATATCCGCATGATGGCGGCCTGGTATTTCGCCACGGCCCTGGCCAAGCAGTATGACGCCGCCCTGCCTTATTTGCAGCAGCGCCGTCTGGATGAATGGACGCATAACAAAACCATCCAAAAAGCTTTGGAAAGCTACCGCGTTCCGGAGGAACACAAGGCTTATTTGAAAACGCTGCGCCGGAAAGGCTGAATTGTAAATATTTCCTCATGCCGTTGACAAATAAACGGTTCTCTTTTAGAATATAATAGAATTTGGTATGTTTACTGCGAAAGGCGGTTTGATAATGCCTCAAAACGACGGAAATGACCGGCAAATGCGGGCGGCCTATCCGGCCGAGCCCCAGCGGCCCGTTGCCTACCGCGCCCGGCAGGACGCCTATTCCGGTTCGGGGCCGGCTTACGGGGAAGGAGAAATCAATCCCGGCTGGGCGGCGGGCGGCGCGCCCAGGCGGCAGCGGCACACGGCCTTTTGGGCGCTCGTCGCCTTCAGCTGCTTTTCGCTGCTGTGTCTGATGGGCTATTTTATTTCTTCCTTGTACCAGGCTTACCGGCCCTTCCGGCAAAAGGCGGCCATCGTGGGGCAAAACACCTTCGCTCAGGGCGTGCTGGTGGATAACGTGCATATCGGCGGCATGAGCCGGGCGCAGGCCGCGGAAGCGCTCAAGAGCAGCGCCGCCGCTGGCGGCGGGCTGTGGCTCACCGTGCAGGTGGATGGCCAAACCTGGGTCATCACGCCCGACGAACTGCCGCTTGAACGCAATATTCAATCGGTGCTGGACACGGCCTATGCCGTTGGCAGGCAGGGCAGCGTGGAAACCATCGCGTCCTCTGTAACGCCCTTTGAATACCGCTATGCGTATTTGTATCACACCGTCACAGCGCCTGTGAACCTGTATACGGACGTCACCTACAGCGGCGAAAAGCTGTGGGAGCTGGTGCGGGTCATTGAAAACCGGGTGAATCGGGAGGCGGTGGACGCCCAGGTGGCCACCTTCGATTTTTCCACCCGCGCCTTTACCTTTACCCAGGACCAGCAGGGCGCCCGGCTGGACGCGGAAGCACTGTACCGCAGCATTGCCGCCGAGCTGGACCGGAAAAACTACACCGGCACCGTTACCGCCTCCACCCAGCCCATTATGCCCAAGGTGACCAAGGCGGAATTGATGAGCTCCTTTTCCCTTATTTCCACCTATACCACCCAGACTACGTCCGACGCCAACCGGAATAACAATATCAGCCTGGCCGCCGCCGCCGTCAACGGCACCGCCGTAATGCCGGGGGAAACCTTTTCCTTTAACCGTGCCACGGGCCAGCGCACGCTGGAAAAGGGCTATCTGCCTGCCGCGGCCATTGCGGGCGGCGCCACGGTGGACGAGGTGGGCGGCGGGGTTTGCCAGGTGTCCAGCACGCTGTTTAATGCCGCCGCCATGGCGGATATGACCATTCTGGCCCGTTCGCCCCACACCTGGCCCAGCAACTACGTGGAAAAGGGCCGGGACGCCACGGTCAATTGGCCCAATCTGGATTTTTCGTTTCGGAACGATAAAGCCGCTCCCATCTTCATCGTGGCCTGGTACCGCCAGCGGCAGTGCACCGTGGAAATTTATGGGGCCGCCCTGGGCCCAGGCGTTAGCATTGATTTGACCACGCAGCTGACCGCGGTTTACGATCCGCCCGCCGAGCCCATTTACGAAAACAATCCGCTGCTTGAGCCCGGCTCCACCCAGGAAAAGAAAAAAGCCCGCACGGGCTATGTGGTGGAAACCTATAAAATCTACCGCCAGAACGGGGCCGAAACCCGCCGGGAATGGCTGTGCACTTCCAATTATCCCATGATCCAGCAGGTGATCGAGTATAATTGACCCGAAACTGGAAGCAAAAAAAAGATGAGAATGTATACTTTTCTGTACAGAAAAGTATATGAACCAGGAGCAAACCCCTTGCGGGTTTGCGACGCGAAACCAAACCGGAAACAGG
>CAMOHY010000103.1 GCA_946615495.1 uncultured Clostridia bacterium | reverse complement strand
GCTCGCTGCTGCCCTGGTCGATGGTGCGGATGGAAATGCCCTGGGAGGAAATGGCTGTAAACAGGCGGGCGGCGGTGCCGAAGGCGCGCACCATGCCCCGGCCCACGGTGGCGATCAGGGCCAGATGGTCGGACACGGTGATCTGGTCCGGCTGCACCAATTCCTGAATGCGGGCCAGCACCTCTTCCCGGTGGGGATTCAGTTCGCTTTCATGCACCACCACGCACATGGTGTCAATGCCGGTGGGCAAATGCTCAAAGTTGATATGGTATTCCTCAAAGGCCTGCAGCACCCGGCGGCCAAAGCCCAGCTCCGCGTTCATCATATCCTTTTCGATGGATACGATGGAAAAGCCCTTGTGCCCGGCGATGCCGGTGATGATATGGGATAAGTCGTTCTGGCCTGCGTTGGCGCGGATCATGGTGCCGGGATGCTTGGGGTCGTTGGTGTTGCGGATATTGGTGGGAATGCCCGCCTTGCGCACGGGAAACACCGCTTCCTCATGCAAAACGGTAGCGCCCATATAGGAAAGCTCCCGCAGCTCCCGATAGGTCAGCGTGGAAATGTATTGGGCGTCCGGCACGATCCGGGGGTCCGCCATGCGGAAGCCGGTCACGTCCGTCCAGTTTTCATAAATATCGGCATTCACCGCCCTGGCCGCCAGCGCGCCGGAAACGTCGCTGCCGCCGCGGGAAAAGGTGTGAATGGCGCCGGACGCGTCCGCGCCGTAAAAGCCGGGCATTACGGCCCGGTACAGGGCGCGCAGCCGCTGGCCAATCAGCTCGTTGGTTTCCTCCTCCATCAGCTTGCCTTCGGGGGTAAAGCGCACCACCTCCGCCGCGTCCACAAAGGGAAAATTCAAATATTTAGCCAGCAGCTTGCCATTGAGGTATTCGCCCCGGCTGGCGGCGTAATCCGGGGTGGCGCCTTGCTTTAGGTTCTTTTCGATCTGGGAAAATTCCCCTTCAAAATCCATTTCCACCTGAAGCTCCTGCGCAATTTCCTCATACCGGGCCCGGATGCGCTCCAACAGATGCTTAAAGGGCTTGCCGGCCTGGGCGGCGCCGTGGGCCGCGTAAAGCAGGTCGGTAATCTTATCGTCGCCGGGGCCCCGGCGGCCGGGGGCGCTGGGCACCACGTATTTTCTTTCACTGTCCATATCCAGGATCGCTTTTACTTTTCTGAACTGCGCGGCATCCGCCAAAGAGCTGCCGCCGAACTTGGCTACGATCATGCTTCGTCACTCCTCTTGAGATTCACTTGAATATTGTAACCGCTTCCGCGCCGAATGTCAAATAAAACCATGAGATTTCCTCTCACGATCATCCTATTCCTTTGAAAAGCGGAGCGTGCGGCTTGCGAAGGGACGAAATGTTTGTTATAATCAGGCAGGCGCAGGGGAACACTTTCCTCCATAAAGGAGGCTGGCCCGATGCTGGATGAGAGATTGGACCGTTTTTTGTCTGCGGCGGAAAGGCTGCGCCTGGATGAATACGTCGCCTTTGAAACGGACCGGAAAAGGCGGCTGTTTGACGCTTTTTGGCAGGGCGTCGCCAGGGGCCTGGGCGTGATGGTGGGCTTTTCGGTGCTGGGGGCGGCGGTATTGTTTATTTTGCAGGAATTGGCCCAGCGCAATCTGCCCGGCATCAGCAATTTCGTGGCCCAGGTGGTGGCGCTGGTGCAATTGCGGCTGCAATAGAAATGAGGAAGCAATGGAAAAAAAGAAGCTTTGGCTCTCCTGGCTTGGGCCGGGAATAGCGGTGCTGCTGCTGGACAGGATCATCAAGCAATTCCATTTTACGCGCGCGTCAAACGCGCAGGCCGTGCAAAACTCCGGCATGGCCTTTGGGCTGTTCCAGGGCAATTCCTTTTTGATCCTGATCTTATCCGCGGCGCTCATCCTCGCCTGCTTTTTCATTCTTCGGAGCATACGGCTGAGCGGCCTGGCCCCCATCGCCATTTCTATGATTGCGGGCGGGGCCGCGGGCAACATGATCGACCGGCTTTTATACGGCTATGTACTGGATATGTTTCCTTTTTTCAATTGGTTCGTATTTAATGCGGCGGACGTGGGCGTGGTGGCGGGGGCCGTCCTGTGCGGGTGGAGCCTGCTGTTTCGCCCCCAGGATTGGAGCAATAAAAAATGATTCGGGAATACCAAGGCAACGGGGATAGGCTGGACGTGGTCCTCTCCAAAGACGGCGAAATCAGCCGCAGCCGGGCGGCGGCGCTCATTAAGGATGGCTGCGTCACCGTGGACGGACGCATAGAAACCAAAGCGTCCTTTAAGCCGGAGGCGGGCGAAAAAATCCTGCTGGATATGCCGGAGGTGAAGCCGGCCAAGGCGGAGGCTCAGGATATCCCCCTGGAAATCCTTTATCAGGACGATCACCTGGCCGTGGTGGTCAAGCCCTGCGGCATGGTGGTGCACCCGGCGGCGGGCAACGACGACGGCACGCTGGTAAACGCCCTGCTCTATCACCTGGACAGCCTGTCCGGCATCGGCGGGGAAATGCGCCCCGGCATCGTGCACCGCCTGGATAAGGATACCAGCGGCCTTATGCTGGTGGCCAAGGATGATAAGACCCACGCCGCCCTGTCCGAGCAATTGGCCGCCCGGCAGATGGAAAAGCATTACCGGGCGCTGGTGTACGGCAAAATGAAGGAAGAATGCGGCGAAATTGAAAAGCCCATTGGCCGCAGCAAAACGGACCGGAAAAAAATGGCCGTGGACGAAAACGGCCGCTGGGCCAAAACGGAATGGAGGGTTCTCCGGGAATTCCCGGACCGCACGCTGCTGGACGTGCACATCATTACCGGGCGCACCCACCAGATTCGGGTGCACATGGCCTCCATCGGCCACCCGGTGCTGGGCGATACGGTTTACGGCCACAAGCGCATGCCCCCGGCGGACCGCTTGATGCTCCACGCCTATTCCCTGGAATTTACCCACCCCGCCACCGGCCAGCGGATGCGCTTTGCCGCCCCCTGCCCCTTCTGCAAAGAATAGGAAGCTTCTTTCTCCATCCCGCGTGTTTTCCCTGCTCCGGGTATGGACGCAAAGCCGGTTTTATGGTATACTCTATCCGTCTGCGGCGGGCGGTCCGGCGCGGACGAATGACGAAAGGACGAAAACAAGCCCATGAAAAAGCTATTGGTCGTATTCCTGTCCGCCCTGCTGCTGTGCGCGCTTTTAGGAAGCGCTCAGGCGGAGGTAAAGCAAAACCCGCTGCTGGACGCGGCTTTTTCCTGCCTGGAAAAGGACAATATTTTCCAGCGCCGCTATAACGAAATCACCGGGGCCCAGGTGGAGTCCCTGTTTGAACAGGGGGTTCCCTATTTCTTTGGCCGGCAGACGGACTATACCGGCACCAAGCTGACCAACGTGGTGGACCTGATGTCCAATTATCCCAACTATGCCGTGCGCAAAATGATGGAAACCACGAAGTTTTACCGGAAGGACCAGTTTTACATTTACGGCTTCGATTGCTCCGGCTATACCCGGTGGATTTATCATCAGTGCGGGTATCCCATGCACCCCGGCTTGAACGATATGAACATCAAATACAGCGAAAGGGCGCACCACATCTACAACGGCGGCACGGAATGGACCAGCGAGGAAAAAACCATGCCCCCCTACGACCAATTGAAGGATACCCTGCAGGTGGGCGATTTGCTGAACACCAAGCAGGGGGCGCGCCATATTATGATGTACATTGGCACCCTGCGGGATTATGGCTTTACCGCCGAGGAGGCGCCCGATCTTTCCGATTATCTGGATTATCCCCTGGTGATTCACTGCGGCCCCAGCCCCTTCTACGGAGAACGCTTTGAAAAGATCATTCAGGATAACCCCGATCTGTACGGCCGGTGCAAAACCACCAACGGCGGCGTGGAGGTGTCCATTCTGGGCGTGCCCGCCGAAAAAGCGCCCTACCACGCTCATGTGCAGATCACCGATTACGATTATTTCCTCATCGACGGCGGCAATTATATGCTTACGCTGCGGCAGATTGAAGGCTCTTCCTCCTTCTGCTGGTACAGGATGTAACCCCCATTGCTTTTCAATGCCCTGCGAAGTATTCTTCGCGGGGCAAAATTCTTGTACGAAAGGAATGCCTTTGGCATGAAAAAAAGCGCGTTGGTTCTCTCCCTTCTGCTTTTCCTGACCCTGCTTTTCCCCGCCCGGGCCGAGGTGCAAAAAAGCCCTTTCCTGGACGCGGCCCTCTCCGCCCTGGAAAAGGACAATTTGTTTCTTTTGCGGTATAACGAGCTGACGGGCTCCCACATTGACGCGCTGTTTGAGCTGGGCATTCCTTATCTGTTCGGCGGCACGGAGGAGGGCGGCGTATTCAACAAATACCCAAATTACTGGAAGCGCCTGTGCTGGCAGGATTCTGAATTTTTCCGGGAAGGCCAGGTGTACGTGAACGGCTTTGACTGCGTGGGCTTCACCCGCTGGGTGTATCATCAATGCCATTTGCCCGCGCATCCGCCCTTGGGCGATATGATTCTCAATTACAGCGATTTTAAAAACAACCACATTTTCACCCACCGGGAAGGGCAGCAAATGCCGCCCTTTGAGCAAATGAAGGATACCCTGCAGGTGGGCGATCTTTTTGCCATGAAGCACCCTTATTCCACCTACCGCCATATTATGATGTACATCGGCACCCTCAGGGACTTTGGCTTTACCCCGGAGGAAACGCCTGAATTGGCCCCGTACCTTGATTATCCCCTGGTGGCGCACTGCGGCACCCATCCCCAATACGGCGAACGCTTCCAGCGCTTTATCGACACCCATCCGGAGGATTTTGGCAATTGCCTCACCACCGACGGCGGGGTGCAGGTGTCCATCCTGGGCGTGCCGCTGGAAAGCGCCCCCTACCATATCCACGTGCAGAATACGGATTTTGCCTACTTTATTCTCAGCGATGGCAGCTGGATGACGGCGCTGGATGTGTTCAATCTTTCCTCCTACTGCTGGTTCCGCATGTGAGCAAAAAGCTGCGGCTCATCGGTCACCGATGGGCCGGCGCAGCCCAGAGCCTTTTCACAGCTTGAAAAAAAGGGGCCGTCTCAAATCAGGAAGTATTTACCAATTGATCCCGAAAACCTATAAAATGTGGCACAAGATTTCAACCAGATTGGTAGAATCTTGTGCCATTTTCATTTGGAAAAATGAGTTTTGAGGCAGCCCTTTTCATTTTTTTCAATCATGAAACGATTTGGATTTTTCCACCGCGGCGGCGACGGCCTCCATGACCGCGGAACGGAAAGCGTTCTTTTCCAGCGCGGCCACGCCCTCAATGGTCGTTCCGGCGGGCGATGTGACCATATCCTTGAGCTGGCCGGGATGCAGCCCCGTTTCCAGGGCCAATTTTCCGCTGCCTGAAAGCACCTGGGCGGCGAACCGCTGGGCCATGGCGCGGGGCAGCCCTGCCCGCACCCCCGCATCCGCCAGCGCCTCCAGGAAGAGGAAGGCAAAGGCGGGCGCGGAGCCGCTCAGGCCCGTCACAGCGTCCATTTGCCCTTCGTTCACCTCCTGAGCCAAGCCCAGGCAGGCAAGCATATCCAGGACGCCCTTCCATTGCGCGTCCGTTACGTGCTTTCCCCGGCAGGCGGCCAGCACCCCTTCGCCCACCATGGCGGGCGTGTTGGGCATGACGCGGATGATGGGCGCCTCCTCTTGGCCGGTCAGGCGGCGCAGCATATCCAAGCTGTAGCCCGCGATGATGGAAAGAACCAAGGTATTCTTTCCTATGCAGCCGGCAATTTCCTCCCCCACCTGGGCGGCGAATTGGGGCTTCACCGCCAGCAGCACGCAGGGCGCCGCCGCCGCGGCCCGGTTGTCGTCCGTCGCGGTCACGTTCCATTCTTCCTTCAGTTGGGCGCGTATCTGGGCGTTTTTATCCGCCACCACCACTTCATCGGGCTTGAATACGCCCTTTTTCAGCCATTGGCGAAGCATTGCCCCGCCCATATTGCCGCAGCCGATTACGCCGAAGCGTACCATGCGCATCGCTTCCTTTCTGTGAATCCGGCTTTATCATACCACATATTTTTCCGTTTGGTAAACCGGCATTGTTTTTTCTCTGCATCCAAATCTCTATTTTCCGCTTGTTGTCTGCCTTAAAATGTTGTATAATACAATTACACATAGAGGCACGGATACAAAACACTTGAGGAGGCAGAAGCATGAGCAGATTTTCCATCGGCATCATTCTGGATTCATTCCGCAAGCCCTTCCCCGAAGCGCTGAAAATGACCCGGCAATTGGGCGCCCAGGGCATTCAGGTGTACGCCACCAGCGGAGAAATGGCCCCGGAAAACCTGGTGGGCCAAAAACGCAAGGATTTTCTGAATATGGTCAAGGATAACGGCTTGGTCATTTCCGCCCTGTGCGGCGATTTGGGCCATGGCTTTGCCAACGCCGAAATGAACCCGGAGCTCATCCGGCGCTCCAAGCTGATTGTGGACCTGGCCAAGGAGCTGGAAACCAACATCGTCACCACCCACATCGGCGTGGTGCCCAAGGACCCCAAGAACCCCCATTACGCCATTATTCAGGATGCCTGCGGTGAATTGGCCGCCTACGCGGACAAAATGGAAGCCCGCTTCGCCGTGGAAACTGGGCCGGAGCTTTCCCAAACCCTGCGCACCTTCCTGGACGGGCTGCATTCCAAGGGCGTATCCATTAACCTGGACCCGGCCAATCTGGTCATGGTGGCGGGGGACGACCCGGTGCAGGCCGTGCACAACCTGGGGCCCTACATTGTGCATACCCACGCCAAGGACGGCATCATGTGCCGCAAAACCAACCCGGAGGATATTTACGCCGAAACCATGCACGGCAATAACCAAACCGAGGACGGCCCCGCCTACCTGGAGCTGCCTTTGGGCCAGGGCGGCGTGCCTTGGGACAAGTATTTAAACGCCCTGGAGGAGGAAGGCTTCCACGGCTTTTTGACCATCGAGCGGGAAGTGGGCGACGACCCCGCCGCCGATATCGCCCTGGCGGTCAATTTCCTGAAAGAAAGAATCTAACCAAAGCAAACACGATTCACTATTTGAAAAAGGCCCCCGCGCCGGACCAGCTGGTTCCGCACGCGGGAGCCCTTTATTTTTTTCTGTTATTCCACCCAAACCTCTACCTGAACATTTTTTCCCTCGGCAGGGGGAACGATTTGGCCGTTCACCGCTTTGCCATCGGCTTCCACGCGCACCTTGCCCTTTTCGCCGCCGGCCAGGTTATGGATTACGATATCGTAATCGCAGCCGCGGAAGGTGCGCCGCACCTTTACTTCCTTCAAGGAAGCGGGCAGGCAGGGATCCAGCATGAGCCCGTCAAAGGCGGGCTTGATGCCCAGAATATCCTGGCTGGCCGCCACGAAGTTCCAGGCGGCGGTGCCGGTGAGCCAGCTGTTGCGCGCTTCGCCGGGCAGGGGCG
>CAMOHY010000102.1 GCA_946615495.1 uncultured Clostridia bacterium | reverse complement strand
GAAATCGCCAAGCTGGAGGACCGGCTGCGCAGCCGCTTTGAATGGGGCCTGATCGCCGATATTTCCAAGCCTGACCTGGAAACCCGCGTGGCCATTCTGAAAAAGAAGGCCGAGGACGAATTGCTGAACGTGGATACCGCCGTGCTTACCATGATCGCGGAGCGGGTGGCCAACAACGTGCGGGAGCTGGAAGGATGCCTGACCCGGCTGGTGGCCTATTCCTCCCTGACCGGCCGGCCGGTGGACCGGCAGCTGGCGGAGGACGCCCTGCGGGAGATTTTTGCCCGCACCGAACCCCGCCACGTGACCTGCGACGACGTGATGGAGGCCGTCGCCACCTATTACAGCGTGACGGTGGACGACCTGAAGGGCCCCCGCCGCAGCCGGGATGTGGCCGTGCCCCGGCAGATCGCCATGTATATTTCCCGTGAGGTGGTGGGCGCGCCGCTGACCATGATCGGCGACAATTTCGGTGGGCGGGACCATTCCACCGTCAACCACGCCTGCCAGAAGGTGGCCCAGGAAATGAAGGCCTCCCCTTCCCTCAACACCCTCATCAGCGATTTGATGCAGCAATTGCAGGAACGATAACCTGCTGTTTTTCCGGCGCAGCGCTCCCTTTTCCGGCGGGCGGCTGCGCCGTTTCTTCTTTCCAGCGATGCAAGAGAGGGGCTTATGCGCATGAAGGCATACGATTATCTGGTGGTAGGGGCCGGGCTGTACGGCGCGGTGTTTGCCCGGCAGGCAGCCGACGCGGGCAAGCGGGTGCTGGTAATTGACAAGCGGCCGCACGTGGCCGGAAACGTGTACACGCAGGAGACGGCGGGCATTCAGGTGCACGTATACGGCGCCCACATTTTCCACACCAACGACCAGTCCGTGTGGGATTACGCGAACCGGTTTTCCGCCTTCAACCGCTACACCAATTCCCCCGTAGCCAACTACAAGGGCGAACTGTACAGCCTGCCCTTCAATATGTACACCTTTTACCAGATGTGGGGCGTCAAAACGCCTCAGGAGGCCGCCGCCAGGATTGAGGCGCAGCGGCAGGCGGCAGGCGTTGCCCAGCCCCGCAATCTGGAGGAGCAGGCGCTGAGCCTGGTGGGCCGGGATATTTTTGAAAAGCTGGTCAAGGGCTACACGGAAAAGCAGTGGGGCCGGGACTGCCGGGAGCTGCCCGCCTTCATCATCCGGCGGCTGCCCGTGCGCTTTACCTTTGACAATAATTATTTTAACGCGCTCTATCAGGGCATTCCCACGCTGGGCTACACCGCCATGGTGGAAAATATGCTCTCCGGCATCGAAGTGCGCTTAAACCAGGACTATTTGCAATGCAAAGCGGCCTGGAACGCGCTGGCGGACCGGGTGGTGTACACCGGGCCCATCGATGCCTATTTCGGCCATTGCCTGGGCAATCTGGAATACCGCTCCATCCGGTTTGAAACGGAGGTGCTGGACATTCCCAACTTCCAGGGCAATGCCGTGGTGAATTACACGGACCGGGAAACGCCCTTTACCCGCATCATTGAGCACAAATGGTTCACCTTTGGCCGCGGCATAGCGGGGAACGAACTGCCTAAAACCGTCATCAGCCGCGAATATTCCAGCGAATGGCAGCCGGGCGCAGAGCCCTATTACCCCGTGAACGACGAAAAAAACGCCGCCCTTTACCGCCGCTATCTTTCCCTGGCGGAGCGGGAAAGCACTGTGCTTTTCGGCGGCCGGCTGGGCGAATACCGGTATTACGATATGGACCAGGTGATTGCCGCCGCCCTGCGCGCCGCCGGACAGGCGCTGCAAGCAGGGGAAGCCAAAAAATGAGGCGCTTTCTTAGGATTCCAAGACCGCTTTGAGCCGAATAGTCAAAATTTAAAGAACGGTTTAACGCTATAGGAGAGTACAGGCTTCAGCGTACAGAGCGCAGATTATTTTGATGAATAACTGTGACGCTTGCGATCGCTATATCCTCCGCGCTCTGTACTCTCAGCTTTACAGCGCTTTTTTACGTCCAAACGCGCCGTTTCCTTTCTCCCGAAAAAAAATTCACATTCCTTTAAGGTATTTTTAAGATTCCTCCTGTATCCTATACGTGTCAGGAGGGAAAAGACATGAACGAGCAGATGACATTCAAGCGGTATGAACTCAAGTACATGCTGACCCGGCAGCAGAAGGAAGAATTGCTTCAGGCCATGGAAGGCCACCTTCAGCTGGACCAGTACGGCCACAGCACCATCCGCAACATCTATTTCGACACCGACACCTTCCGCCTGGTACGCCGCTCCATTGAAAAGCCCCTGTACAAGGAAAAGCTGCGGGTACGCTCCTACCAGCAGGCGGAGAAGGACAGCATGGTGTTTGTGGAGCTGAAAAAGAAGTTTGAATCGGTGGTATACAAGCGGCGGCTGATGCTGCCCCACCGGGCGGCCATGGACGCGCTGGAGAGCGGCCGTCCTTTGCCCATCCACAGCCAAATCGGCGCGGAAATTGCCGCGTTTCGGGATTTTTACGGCGCCAGCTTAAAGCCCGCCATGCTGCTCACCTACGAGCGGGAGGCTTACTTTCCCATCGACGGCACGGATTTTCGCCTCACGCTGGATGAAAACATCCTCTGGCGCATGGAGGACATGGATTTGTCCGCCCCTGCCGGCGGAAACGCGGTGCTGGGGCAGGACCAGGTGCTCATGGAGGTGAAAACCCCCGGCGGCATCCCCCTGTGGATGACCCATTTTCTGTCCGGGCGCCGGATTTATCAAACTTCCTTTTCCAAATACGGCGCGGCCTACGCCCAATGGGTGGCCGGCGAACATATTTCAGGAGGCAGATTGTATGCTTGATAAGCTTTTTTCCGGAATTTTCGATTCCGCTTCCGCCACGGTGATCCCCGTGGACCAATTTTTGCTTTGCCTGGCGGTAGCCCTGCTCATTGGCGGGCTCATCGCCTTCACCGCTTCCCGCAAGTCCCGGTTTTCCCATAGCTTTCTCACCACCCTGGGCGCGCTGCCCGTGCTCTCCTGCGTCACCATCATGATGGTGAACGGCAATGTGGGCGCCGGCGTGGCCACGGCGGGCGCTTTCAGCCTGGTGCGCTTCCGCTCCGCCTCCGGCAGCGCCAAGGAAATCGCTCTCATTTTCCTGAGCATGGTGGCCGGGCTCATCGCCGGCATGGGCTATCTGGCCTACGCCGTACTGTTTACCCTCATCCTGTGCGCCGTGTTTTTCCTCTCCGGCCTGTGCGACCCCGCCGCCAAGGGCCTGAAAAAAACGGTGCGCGTCACCGTGCCGGAGGACCTGGATTACAACGGCGTGTTCGACGGCATCATGAGCATTTACTGCAAGGAATGGAAGCTGGAGCAGGTAAAAACCAGCAACATGGGCGCGCTGTTCAAGCTGAAATATGAATTGACCCTGCGGGACAGCGCCAAGGAAAAGGAATTTCTGGACCAGCTGCGCACCCGCAACGGCAACCTGGAAATCGCCATTTCCCAGGCAGAGACCAACGATTCCGAGCTATGAGCTTTCTGTTTTGCGCATCAAGGAGGAAAAAGACCATGAAAAAAGCATTGCTGAGCCTTTTGCTCATCCTAACCCTGGCGGCCGCCTCCCTGCCCGCCTCCCTGGCGGAAAGCGCCGCCTTTGATACCAGCGATTATTTTTCCAAGCGTGATTTGAAGGGCGCCTGGGATGAAGAGGAAGCCCAGGAAATCGCCCTCAGCGGCAGCCTGAGCATCACCCAGGCGGGCACCTATGTGCTCTCCGGCGTCCTCCAGGACGGCACCGTGACCGTGAACGTGGGCAGCGACGACAAGGTGCAGCTGGTTCTGAACGGCGTTTCCGTCACCTCCTCTTCCTCCGCCGCCCTGCTGGTGGAAAACGCCGACAAGGTGTTTGTCACCCTGGCGGAGGGCACGGAAAACCTTCTGGCCAGCACGGCCTTTGATGAAAACAGCGACGTGGACGGCGCGGTGTTTGCCCGCGACGATATCGTGTTCAACGGCGCGGGCTCCCTGACCGTTTCCTCCGCAAACCACGGCATCGTGGGCAAGGACGACGTAAAATTCACCGGCGGCGAATACGCCATCACCGCCGGGGGCAAGGGCATCAAGGCCAATGACAGCGTGCGGATCGCGGCTGGCAGCTTCACCATCGTATCCCAGCGGGACGCCATCCAGGCCAAAAACGATGAGGACACGGAAAAGGGCTATGTGCTCATCGCGGGCGGCAGCCTGAATTTGACCGTAGGCGGCGGCGCGGGAAACGGGGCGGTCCACACCGGTGACAGGTCCTTTGGCCGGAGCTGGAATAACACCGCCATTTCCGATACCTCCGCCGACAGCGCCAAGGGCGTTAAGGCCAGCGGCGGCATCATCCTTACCGGCGACGCCTCCCTCGCCATCGATTCCGCCGACGACGCCCTCCATTCCGATACCGATATCACCGTGTACGGCGGCGCCTTCACCATCAGCACCGGCGACGACGCCCTGCACGCCGACAGCGCCCTGACCATTCACGGCGGCACTTTCCGCATCACCCAATCCTACGAGGGCCTGGAGGCCTCGGTCATTACCATCAATGGCGGCGATATTGCCCTTGTTTCCTCCGATGACGGCGTCAATTCCTCCGGCGGCAGGGATTCCAGCGGCTGGGGCAGAAACGATATGTTCTCTTCCGACGGCTCCAGCATCGTCATCAACGGCGGCAAGCTGTATATCAACGCTTCCGGCGACGGCATCGACTCCAACGGCGACCTGACCGTGAACGGCGGCGAAATCATCGTTTCCGGCCCCACCAACAGCGGCAACGGCGCTTTGGACTATAACGGCGCCGGCGCCGTCAACGGCGGCACGGTCATCGCCGCGGGCGCTTCCGGCATGGCGGAAACCTTCGGCGCTTCCTCCTCCCAGGTATCCTTCCTGGTGAAGTTGAACGGCGCGGCGGGCAGCACCGTTACTGTGACGGACGCAAACGGCGCGGTCCTGCTGTCCGGCACGGTGGAAAAGGCCTTCCAGTGCGCAGTCGTCAGCAGCCCCGATTTGAAGGTGGGCGAAACCTACACCGTGTCCGCGGGCAGCGCCAGCACGTCCGTTACCGTGAGCAGCGTTTCCAGCGCCTCCGGCGGCATGAACGGCTTTGGCGGCCGCGGGGGCGGCATGGGCGGAGGCCGCGGCGGCTGGGGAGGCTGGAGCGGCCAGAACGAGCAAAACACGCCTGACCCCCAGAATATCCCCGACGGCCAAACCGGCGCGACGCCGCCAAGCGGCCAAACCCCGCCGGACGGCGGACAGCCCGGAAACAACAACGGCTTTCCCGGCCATCAGGGCGGCCCCCGCCGGTAAGCAAAATCCCCCTCTCTTTTTCCCGCCCGCGGCTCCGGCTGCGGCGGGGCTTTTCTATTTGGCAAATTGACATTTATTTTCCGGCGTGATAGACTGTTTCCGATACTTGCCAGGGAGGATTTTTTTGCATGAAAACCGTTCGTTTTTTCGCTTTCTGCTTGCTGCTCTGCCTTCTGCCTCTTGGGGGCCTGGGCGAAACCCAGATCGTCACCCTCACCTGCACCGGCGATTTCATGCCCGGCAGCAACGACAAGGTGAGCGTTCAGCCCTACGCCTTTCAGCGCTATATTGAAAAATACGGCTACAGCTACCCCTGCGAAGGCCTGAAGGAAATGCTTGAAAACGACGATATCACCCTGGTCAATTTTGAATGCGTGCTCAATGACGACCAGCCCGCCAGCGCCAGCCGCTTCCGCTTCCGCGGGCCCACGGAATACGCCCAAATTCTGCCCGCCTGCTCCATTGAAGTGGCCAATTTGGCCAACAATCATTCCGGCGATTACGGCAAGCAGGGCTACCTGTCCACCAAGGAAGCGCTGGAGGGGGCGGGCGTGCTGCTGTGCGGCACCACGGAATTTGGCAACGAGGCCAGCTTTATGGATGTGAAGGGCGTGCGCATCGGCTTTGTGGGCGTGCTGCCCCTGTGGAACAAGGACCATCCCCAGGACCTGGAAAAGGCCTTTCAGTATTTGAAGGACAATCACTGCGATGTGATCGTGGCTTCCCTTCACGCGGGCGAAGAATACCGGGGCTACCACGGCAACATGCAGGAAAGCTACGGCAACCGCCTGCGCAAGCTGGGCGCCCACATCATCGTGGGCAACCATCCCCACGTGCCGGAGGCCATCCGCGTCACCGAGGGCGTGACCCAGCTGTATTCCCTGGGCAATTTCTCCTTCGGCGGCAACACCGGCGTGGACGAGGAGGTGCACTGCCTGCAAAGCATGGTGGCCCAATTTGATTTGTACTTTGAGGACGGAAAATACACCGGCCACCAGCTGACCCTCTGGCCCATCCACATCAGCGGCGTCACCCCGGAAAACAATTATCAGCCCGTGCTGGTATCCGGCGAGGACGCGCAGAAGGCCATGCGCATGGTGGACCGGGACAACCAGGGCTATGTGACCCGTCTGAACCCCTTTGTGGACGGCCAGGGCGCGGTGCAGGATTTTGTACCCTGGGGAAAATAAAGGGCGGAGGAAGCTATGCAGTATTTTTTGACCAGCAGTCCCTTTGCGCCGGGCGCCCCCAGGCTTAACCCGCAGAACGGCTTTGTGGACGCGCTCAAAAGGGCGCTGCCCGCTCCCGTGCCCGCCCTGTTCGTGTGCGCCGACCCGGACCGGCACGCTTATACGGATAAAATTTCTCAGGAAATGCGCTGGGCCCTGGAGGACGCGGGCATATCCCTTTCCGCCTTCCAGGTGCTGGACGGCAGGAACCAAGGGGACGCGGAAAAGCTCGTCAAAAAAGCAGGCCTGCTGGTGCTGGCCGGGGGCCACGTGCCCACCCAGAACGCCTTTTTTCAGGCGGCCGGCCTCAAGCAATGCCTGCGATTCTTTGACGGCGTGGTGCTGGGCATCAGCGCCGGCTCCATGAACTGCGCCGCCACCGTATACGCCCAGCCGGAGGAGGAGGGAGAAGCCACAGACCCCGCCTACCGCCGCTTTCTGCCGGGCCTTGGCATAACGCGCACCATGCTGCTGCCCCATTATCAAATGGTAAAGGACAGCCTGGTGGATTCCCTGCGCCTGTTTGCCGATATCACCCTGCCGGACAGCATGGGCAGGACCTTTTACGCCGTGCCCGACGGCAGCTATTTGCTGGGCTTAAACGGCAGGGAAACGCTTTGGGGCGAAGCCTACCGCATCCGGGACGGACGGATGGAGCAAATCAGCCGGGAAAACGAGGTTTTTCCTCAGAGCATCGACGAAGCCGATGCTCTGCCATCGAAAGTCTGCAAGCAGTCTTTCGATGGGAACATCCATTTGCTGTAAAATGGCATTTCCAGGCAGCTCAGCCTGGAAATGCTCATTTTACGGCCGCAAATTGATAGAGGAAGCGGCTTTCAGCCGGTCCTGCGGATTGCTGATGGGGCTGTCTCGCAAACAAAAAAGCGCACAAAAAACATGACGGGAAGCTGT
>CAMOHY010000101.1 GCA_946615495.1 uncultured Clostridia bacterium | reverse complement strand
TAAAATAAGCGCTTCCGGGCAAAATGCCCGGAAGCGCCATTTTATCAGCAAATCGATGTTCCCATCGAAAGACTGCTTGTGCAGGCTTTCGATGGCAGAGCATCGGCTTTGCCGATGCTCTGCGGCCCCTTTGTGATTTGCCTGATTTGAAATTATCTGCCCAGGAAAGCATTCAGCTGGTTCTGCACTTCAGTGATAACATCCTGCAGGCCCACTTCGTTCATGCGTTCCAGCATTTCGGGAATGACCACGTCAGGATCGGAGGTACCGGTGTACAGTTCGGGCCGGTATTCTTCGATGATCTGCTTGATGGCCAGGCACTGGGTTTCCACGGGGGAGATATCCGGGGTGAAGCCCATGGCGGCGGACAGGGTAGCGGTCTCGTAGTTCTTCATGGTCTTTTCCCACTGATGGATATCGGTGGGCACTTCGGGGAAGGGAGAAGCCTCCAGCGCGCCCAGGGTGTAGTGGCCCTGCGCATAGGCCTGAACGCCCATGTTGGAGCTGCCCAGCTCGGTGCGGGTCACAGTGCCGTCGTCGTTGCGGATGTAATGCTTGCCTTCGATGCCGTAGCGGGCGGTTTCACGATACCAGGGATCGGTGTTCATGAGCTCGATCAGCTTCAGGGCTTCTTCGGGATGCTCAGAGAAGCTGCTCACGGCGGTCATGGAGCCGCGGATGGAGGAGGTGCTCAGGAAAGCGCCGTCGTAACGGGAAATGTAGATGGGCTGCTTGATAACGTTGGCCCACACGGTTTCAGCGCCGAACCAGCCCTGGCCGCTCTGCACCACGCCAGCCTGGGCGCGGGGCATGGATTCGGTCACGGCGGCGTCGGGGTTGATGTAGCCCTTTTCGTACCATTCATGAATCTTCTTCAGGCGGTTCTGCCAGGCGGGAATTTCCAGAGCGGACTTGACGGTGTATTCGTCATCGGTGCCCTGAGCTTCCCATTCCAGACCGATCAAATAGTCCATGTTCAGCCAGTCCACCAGGCAGTTCTGCCAGGAGGTGATGCCGCCCTTGCTCATCTTGAAGGGATAGTCATCGGGATGGTCAGCCTTGTAGGCTTCAAAGTACTTTTCGATGCCGTCGAAGGTGATGTAGCTGTCCTGCTCAAAGCCCTTCTGGTTGAGGAAGTAATCGGTGTTCAGAATCCAGAACACTTCGTAGCCGATATCCTTCATGTGAGGAATGGCATACACGCTGCCGTTCACCTTCACGCCTTCCCAGGCCAGGGGCACGATGGAATCCTTCAGGGCCGGGAATTTGTCCAGGTATTCGTCCAGGTTCAGGAACATGCCGGCGGCCACGTTGGTGGCGTAGTCGTTCCACCAGTCGCAGGTGAAAGCGATGTCGAAGTATTCGCCGGTCTGGGTGGCCAGGGCCACCTGGGATTCGTCCATGTACTTGTATTCGCAGGTGACGCCGATCTTTTCCGCGCTGTATTCGTTCAGCAGCGCTTCCACTTCGGGCCAGTCCACGGGGGCTTCGCTGGCGGTGTACATGAACCATACCAGCTTCACGGGTTCCTCAGCAGCCGCGACGGAGCAAAGAGACAGCAGCATCGCCAGCGCCAGGATGAGGGCAAGAATCTTTTTCATGCTTTGGGTCCTCCTTTTTTTATTTCTTCAAACGGGTAACGCAGGCCCGTTTAAATTTGAAATTGATGATTTCAGCGCCCGTATGGCGCTTCTCCCGCAGCCTCAATCGGCGCAAGTCCCCTTCATGGGGACTTTGCTTGTTTCGGCTGATTTCAGCGCCGATTTGATGTCGCCGCAGGCCACATTCGGCGCTTCTCCCGCAGCCTCAATCGGCGCAAGTCCCCTTCATGGGGACTTTGCTTGTTTCGGCTGATTTCAGCGCCGATTTGATGTCGCCGCAGGCGACAATCGGCGCTTCATCCCTTGACCGCGCCAATGGTCAAGCCGGAAATAAAGTACTTCTGGAAGAAAGGATAAGAGAACATGATGGGCACCACGGCGATGACCACGATAGCCATGCGCATGGTTTCGCTGGGCAGGGCGTTGGTGTTGGCGGACATGGCCATATCGTTGTTGGCCAGGTACTGGATGTTCTTTTCGATGTTCACCAGCACATATTGCAGGGGGAACAGGTCGTGCTGGCTGCTTTCGATGTACAGGCTGGCCTGGTACCAATCGTTCCAGTAGGCGAAGGTGAGGAACAGGGCGATGGTGGCCAAGGCGGGCAGGGAAATGGGCAGCACCAATTGCAGGAAAATGCGCAGTTGGCTGGCCCCGTCCATTTTGCCGGATTCAATAATTTCATCCGGCACAGTGGTCTGGAAAAAGGTGCGCATGATGATGACGTAGAAGCTGGAGCAGGCCAAGGGAAAAATCAGCGCCCAATAGGTGTTTTTCATGCCCAGCACCTGGGTGTTCACCACGTAGGTGGACAGCAGGCCGCCGTTAAATATCATGGGGATAAAAATGAGGGTGGTGTACAGGCCGCGCAGCTTGAAGCTTCGCCGGGAGAGCACATAGCCCATGGTGGAAATGAGGCTCAGGCCAATGAGCGTGCCCACTACGGTGATGCCGATGGAGGTGATGAACGCCATCACCACCGTGGGGATGCCGTGGGAATTGCGCAGATGCCACACATATTCATAGGCCTCCGTGGACCATTCCGCCGGAATGAAATTGTAGCCCACTTTGCCGATGGACGCCTCCGAGGAGAAGGAAATGATGATGACGAACACCACCGGGATGACGCACAGGATGGCCAGCACGATGAACAGGAGGCTGAACGATATGTTGGCGCCCGGCTTTAAGGCGTTGAACCGCTCCATGCCGGAGCCAGTCTCCAGCGGCTTGCGGTGATTTGGCTGAACCTGGGACATAACCGTTTTCCTCCTTTCCTTAGAACAGCGCGCTTTCGTTGTCCACCCGGCGCACGATGGCGTTGGCGGCGATCATGGTAAGGCAGCCCAGCATGGACTGCAAAAAGCCCGCGGCGGAAATGTAGCCGTACACCGGACGGGGATTGTTGAACATGGAATTGTACACGTACACGTCCAGCGTCAAATACACGCTGGTCAGGGAGCTGGAATTGCGGGTGGTGCGGTAGAACAGGCCGAAATCGGAATTGAAGATTTTGCCCACGGCCATAATGAACATGATAATCATAATGGTTTTAAGCATGGGCAAGGTGATGTACTTGGTCTGCTGCCATTTGGTGGCCCCGTCGATCATAGCCGCTTCATACAGCGATTCGTCAATGCCCTTGATGGAGGACAGGTACACCACCATGCTGTAGCCGACGGTTTTCCACACGTGAAGGAAAATCAGGAAGAAGGGCCAGTAATTAATGGCGTCCTTTTGGTACCATTTCATGGCGGTGCCGCCGGTGCTGGTGATGATGCGGTTCACCAGGCCGTTATCGGTGCTCAGGAAGGCGAACACGAAGTAGCCAACCACCACCCAGCTTAAAAAGTGGGGCAGGAACATGGCCGTCTGGGTCACCTTGGCAATCTTCTGGCTCTTCAAATTGGAAATCATGATGGCCAGCGTCACCGGCAGCGCCACGCCCAGCACGATGAAGATCACATTGTAGCCCACGGTGTTGCGGAACATGTTGATGGTGGTGGTCCTATTATTGGCGAAAAGGAACTGGAAGTTTTCAAGGCCGCACCAGGCGCTGTTGTTGAACAAGCTCCACAAAAAGCCCTTTCCAGGCGCTACCTTGTACTTTTTAAACGCGATAATGAGCCCGAACATGGGCAGATAGCAAAACAGGATATACCACGCCAGCGTGGGAAAAGAAAGAAAAAATAATTGCAAATCATCCAGGGTGAATTTTAATTTCTTCTTCCTGGATGGGGTGGGCCGCGCTTGTTTTACCGTACTCAATCCCAGCGCCTCCTTATTCCTATAAAGAATTGATGCGCGCTATGCACAGAAAATTTGAATCTATTATTATTTTATACGATAAATGGCGGAAAGTCAACCGCTTCCGCCATTTAAATTGTACTTCCGCTGTATAATTTTGCTTTTTTTTGCTCGATTATCCGATCAATTATTTCTTTTCTTATCTTTTCTGCTCTTTTATGGGGTTTCCGGGCCGTTTTCCGCCTCATTTTTCAGCTCGGCGAACTTTTGCGCCATGGTGGGATTATTGCGGGTAAGGCGTTTGATGCTCAGGTCCTCCGCCTTGCTGTTGGCCAGGCGCAGGTTGTTTTCGGAGGAGAGCAGGGCCTCCTTGGTCTTTTGCAAATGGTCGATGGTCTTGTCAATTTCCTCTATGGCTTTTTGAAATTTTTCGCTGGCCAAGCGGTAATTGCGGGAAAACTTTTCCTTAAAATCGTTCATGTCCTCCTCAAAGTGGGAAATATCGATGTTCTGGCTGCGGATCACGGCCAGCTCCTGCTGGTATTTCAGGCTGTTGAGGGCGGCGTTTCTCAGCAGGGTAATCATGGGAATAAAGAACTGCGGGCGGATCACGTACATTTTGGGGTAGCGGTAGGAAACGTCCACGATGCCGGTGTTGTATAATTCGCTGTCCGCCTCCAGCAGGGACACCAGCACCGCGTATTCGCATTTCTTTTCCCGCCGGTCCCGGTCCAATTCCTTAAAAAAATCCTCGTTCCTGTGCTTCACGGCGGTCTGGTCCATTTCGTTTTTCATTTCAAACATAATGGAAATGAACTCCGTTCCGTCCTCCGCGCTTTCCCGGTAAATAAAATCCCCCTTGCTGCCGGTGCGCGCGTCGTTGTCCTTTTCAAAATAGGCGCGCTGAAAGCCGGTGGACCGCAGCTTGTTGAATTCGTTCAGGCAGTGCTGCTCCAGGCTTTCGCCCACCATTTTGGTGGACTGGCGGGCTTTAAAATCCTTATAGTAGGAAATCATTTCGTCCTTGGCCTTTATTTGCCCTTCGTAGCTTTCCTTTAAGGCCTGTTCGCTGAGCAGGCGTTCCTTTTCCGCCGCCTCCAATTGGGAGGTGAGCAAAAAAATCCTCTGGTCCCGCGCGGAAATTTCCTTTTCCTTTTCTCCCACCGCTTCCTTGACGGCCAGCTGACTCCGGCTTTCCGCGGCTTCCATTTTTCCCCGCAGGGCGGTCAATTCCGTCTCCCGCTGGGAAAGCAGGGCCTGAAACGATTTTTCCGTTTCCGCCTGGGCCAGCCTGACCGCGGCCTGCTTTTCCCGCGCCCACTGGTCCTCCCTGCCCTTGAGCTCATTCATAAATTCCTGGTCCCGCACCTGCTTTACGATGGCCGCGTAGCCCGATTCGTCCACCTGAAACACTTCTCCGCATTTGGGACATTTGATGTTCTGCATTTCTTAACTCCTTTGATGCGCCAGGCCTGCCGCCGGTTTTGCCGGGGCGGAAAATCTGCGGTGCTTCCCTGCTTGATTATATCCGAAACGGGGCGCAAAGTAAAGCGGCGTTTCCCCCTGCCAGGGACGGGAAGCGCATGATTTTCCCTCCGGCGGCTTGCAATCGGGCGGCGGATGCAATATAATAGAAGCGTAAAGGGGGCCTTGCTTTGTTCAATGTCGGTTTTGCGGAGCTGCTATTGGTGCTGATTATCGCCTATGTGATCGTCGGCCCCAAGGATCTGCCCAAGGTGGCCCGGTGGCTGGGGCGCATGGTCCGCCGCGCCCGGCAGCTGATTCGGGAAATCAAGGACGAAGTGGGCTGGGATGAAATGGTCTCTGAAACGGCGGACGTGCGCAAGGATATTGACAATGCCGTAAAGGACGCGGATATTTCCGCCGAATTGAAGGACGCCGGGAAGGAACTGCGGAAAAACGTCGACGAAGCGAAAAAGGATACGATGAAAAAATCCTGACGGTATTTAGAGGAGGAGCAAAATCATGAGACTGGGAACCACTGAAATCATTCTGATTATCGTGCTGGCGCTGGTGCTGTTCGGCGGCGGCAAGCTGGCGGGCGTGGGCAAGGCCCTGGGCAAGAGCATCAAGGACTTTAAAAACGAAGTAAAGGAAGACGATAAGGACCAGGCGGCGGAAAAAAAGGACACCGAAGATAAAGCATGAGCATGACAGAGCAGCGGCATGATAACGAAAAAGCGCCGGCGGAGCAGCAGGAGGCGGAGCGGGAGCTGACGCCCCAGGAAAAACGGTCCTCTCTCCTGTCCCATCTGCTGGCGCTGCGCAAGGTCGTGGTCATATCGGCGGCCGCGGTAGTGGTGGCCTTTTTTCTGGTGTTTTATTTGTGCATCGAGCAGCTGATGAATTGGATCATCGATCCCATCGCCGCCCGCGGCATCGAGATCATTTACACCGCCATGTCCGAAGCGCTGGTGACGAAATTCAAGGTGGCGCTCATCGCGGCCTGCATCGTGGCCAGCCCGGTGGTGATCTGGCAGGTGTGGGGGTTTATCAAGCCCGCCCTTTATCCGAATGAGCAGAAGCATTTCCGCGTCCTGTTCGTAATTGCCCTGCTGCTTTTTCTGCTGGGCGTCGCCTTCTGCTACTTCGCGGTGTACCAGCTGGCGGTGGACTTTTTCCTCATTCAGGGCGAGGGCCACGCCACGCCCATGCTGTCCATTGATAATTACGTGAAATTCCTGTTTGGGTTCATCGTGCCCTTCGGCGTGGCGTTCCAATTGCCCGTGGCCCTGTACCTGACCACCCGCATGGGCTGGACCAACGCCAAAATGCTTTCGTCCAAGCGAAAGTACGTCATCCTGGGCATTTTCGTGCTGGCCGCCATTTTGACCCCGCCGGACATTGTGTCCCAGGTAGCGCTGGGGCTGCCGCTGTGCCTGCTGTACGAGGCGGGCATCCTGGTGTCCCGGCTGACGAAGCCCAGAAAAAGAGAATAGGCGGGCAGAAAAGGGCAAAACGGGCGTTTTCCATAAAACAGTATTAGCCAGAAATTCAGAAAAGGCATCTGCGTGCCGGATTGGTCAATACTGAATTATGGAGGAAAACACAATGAAATCTCTGTTTGAAGAGCTTGGCGGCACCTATACCCTGGGCAAAGACGGGATGTACTATCCGAACCTGGCGATTGAGGAAACTGATCAGCGCTCCATTGGAAAATGGGGACGGATGCACAGGGAATACCTGAAGGAGCAGCATCCGAGCCTTTATCAACGGCTCATTCTGAACGGAACTTTGGGCCGGTGCCTCGCAGACGCAAACGAAAGAGCGGCAGCAATGCGAGAAAGCTTAATCGCGCAGATGGTCAGGCAGGAGGGCATCACGGAACAGCTCAAGGCAGAGCAACCCATGGAATGGGTAGGCAGGATGAACAATATTCACAGCCGAGCCGAAGAAATCGTCGCGGAAGAAGTCATCAATACCCTGTAACAAAACAGCCGCTGGTATGATCGCGCAGACCATACCAGCGGCTATTGTCGTTTGGGGACCTACTTTATGTAGAAGCCAAGTTCTTACTGACAGTAGAGAATATTATATCTTTTTAATACGAATAGTCTGTTCCTTTTCTTGCATTGATGGCTTATAATCATTTATAGAACGCAAAGGAGGCGGGCAGAT
>CAMOHY010000100.1 GCA_946615495.1 uncultured Clostridia bacterium | reverse complement strand
ACGCCCTCTGTCCCAGGCCAAAGCTTTTCCTGAAAACGGCTTTCCTTGACGCGCCTTCCCTGCCTTGCAGACAGCGCATATTTATGGTATAATGATGAGGAAATCGGCGCAAGCCGATTGTCCGTCCAGCCGGACCGCGAACAGCGAGCACGGCTGGCATCATGGTATAATAACGAGGAAATTTGCTGAAGGCAAATTATCCGTCTCGGCGGGTCCCGAAGGGCAGCACGCCGAGCGTTATGGTATAATTACAGCGCAACCGCTGCAAAGCGGGCAAGACAGGAGGATGGGATGAAATGGCGGCTGTGAATAAAGCTGTTGTAACGGTGCTGGGTTTTGACCGGAAAGGCATCATCGCTCAGGTGAGCCATGTGCTGTATGAGCGCGGCATTAATATTCTGGATATTTCCCAAACCATTCTGGATGGGTATTTCAATATGGTCATGATCGTGGATTTGTCCGAGCCCACCTGCCCCTTTGACGAATTGCAGGGCGATCTGAGCGCCCTGGGGCAAAAGCTGGGCTTGCAGGTCCGCATCCAGAAGAGCGAAATTTTTGAAGCCATGCACCAGATTTGACGGGAGAAAAGCCATGATTCAAACCAATCAAATTTTTGAAACCCTGCGCATGATCGACCAGGAAAAGCTGGATGTGCGCACCATTACCATGGGTATTTCCCTGTTCAACTGCGTGTGCGACGATACGCGGCGCCTGGCCAGCCGGGTGTACAGCCGCATTGCCCGCCAGGCGGAAAACCTGGTGAAGGTGGGCCGGGAAATCGAGCGGGAATTCGGCGTGCCTATCGTGAATAAGCGCATTTCGGTAACTCCCGTTTCCCTGATTACCGGGGCGGTGAACGATCCCCTGCCCGTGGCCCTGGCCCTGGACCGGGCGGCCCATGAAACGGGCGTGGACTTTATCGGCGGCTATTCCGCCCTGGTGCCCAAGGGCATGACGGCGGCGGATAAGCGCCTGATCGCCTCCATTCCGGAGGCGCTGAGCCAAACCGAGCTCATGTGCGCCTCCATCAACGTGGCCTCCACCCGCGCGGGCATCGATATGGACGCGGTGCGCCTGTGCGGCGAAGCGATCAAGGATTTGGCGGAAAAAACCAGGGACCAGGACGGCCTGGGCTGCGCCAAGCTGGTCATTTTCTCCAACGCCGTGGAGGACAACCCCTTTATGGCGGGCGCTTTCCACGGGCCGGGAGAGGGCGACTGCGCCGTTTCCGTGGGCGTCAGCGGGCCGGGCGTGGTCAAGCGGGCGCTGGAAAGCGTAAGGGGCGCTTCCTTTGACGTGGTGGCCGAAACCATCAAGCGCACCGCCTTCCGCATTACCCGCGTAGGCCAATTGGTGGCCATGGAGGCCAGTCAGCGCCTGGGCGTGCCCTTTGGCATTGTGGACCTTTCTTTGGCCCCCACCCCCGCAATTGGCGACAGCGTGGCGCATATACTGGAAGAAATGGGCCTGGAAAAATGCGGCACCCATGGGTCCACCGCCGCCTTGGCTCTGCTCAACGACGCGGTGAAGAAGGGCGGCGTCATGGCGTCCTCCCATGTGGGCGGCCTGTCCGGCGCGTTCATTCCCGTTTCCGAGGATATCGGCATGATCGAGGCCGCGGCCTGCGGCGCGCTGACGCTGGATAAGCTGGAGGCCATGACCTGCGTGTGCTCGGTGGGCCTGGATATGATCGCCGTGCCCGGCGACACCTCCGCCGCCACCCTGTCCGCCATCATCGCGGATGAAGCGGCTATCGGCATGGTGAACAACAAGACCACCGCCGTGCGCCTGATTCCCGCGCCGGGCAAAAAGGTAGGCGATTTTGTGGAATTTGGCGGCCTGCTGGGCCGGGCCCCCGTCATTCCCGTGCACCCCTTCGCCAGCGACGATTTTATCGCCCGCGGCGGCAGGATTCCCGCGCCGCTGCACAGCCTGAGGAACTAAGCGGGAAAAAACGCGGGCCATGCGCGAGGGCTGAACATGCCATGAAGGAAATACAGATTTTAGGCGATAATCGCTTTGAGGCCTTTACCAAAACCCGGATAGGCAGCCGGTCCGTGACCGTGCGGGATGGGATGATTCTGCTTTCCCATGAAACCGTGTCCGGATGGTGGCTGATTCCCGGCGGAGGCCTGGAGGCGGGGGAAACGCCGGAAATGTGCTGCGTGCGGGAAACAGAGGAGGAAACGGGCCTGATCGTGCGGCCTCTGAAGCAATTCCTGACGCTGTATGAATACTATGAAGAATACCGCTATATCAGCCATTATTTCCTCTGCGAGGCGGCGGGAAAGGGGCAGATGCGCCTGACAGAAGCGGAAATCCGCCGCGGCCTTGAGCCTGAATGGCTCCCTTTGCAGGAGGCCGTCGGTATTTTTTCCCGCCATCAGGCTTACGCCGCCGTCAGCGAAGAAAAACGTGGCTCTTATCTGCGGGAATATACCGCGCTTGAGGAATATCTGAAAATTGCGAAAAGCTCATGAAAATAGAAACAGGAGACCCTTATGAACGAAAACTTTAACGTGTTGAACCTTCCCGACGAAATGCTGCATATGACCCTGATGGGGGGCCAGGCCAAGGTGCTCCTTTGCCGCACCACGGCCATGGCCAGGCGCGCGGCGGAAATCCACTGCCCCTCCTCCACCGCCCTGGCGGCTATGAGCCGGTGCATGACGGCCACGGCCATGCTGGGCGTGATGATGAAGGACGATAACGCCTCCGTCACCGTTACCGTGGCGGGGGATGGGCCCTTGGGCAAAATGACCGCCGTGGCCCACGGCGGCAAGGTGAAAATTTCGGCGCATCACCCGGAAGCGGACTTGCCGCTGAAGGCCGACGGACATTTGGACGTGGGCGGCCTGGTGGGCCGCCACGGGCGGCTGACCGTCATCAAGGACCTGGGCCTCAAGGAGCCCTACGTGGGCCAGAGCCAATTGGTGTCCGGCGAGCTGGGGGAGGATTTTGCCCAGTATTTTACCGTGTCCGAGCAGCAGCCCTCCCTGGTGGCGCTGGGCTGCCTGGCGCATGAGGGCTATTGCTTAAGCGCCGGGGGCGTGCTGGTGCAGGCCATGCCGGGCTGCTCGGAAGAATTGCTGGAGCAATTGGAGCTGCGGTCCGTGTTCTTTACCGCCATCAGCCGGGAAGTGGCGGACGTGGCGCTGGAGGACTTGGCCAAGGCCTGGTTCGACGGGCTGGAAATGCAGATTTTGTCCCGCGAGACGGTGGCTTATCAGTGCGATTGCAGCCGAGACAAAATGGAAAAGGCGCTCATTGCCCTGGGCCGGGACGAATTGCGGCAATTGATCGATGAGGACGGCGGCGCGGAGCTGACCTGCCATTTCTGCCGCACCGCCCACCGCTTTTCCCGCCAGGACCTGACAGAGCTATTGGAAAGGGCCAGCCGATGACCAAAGCGCGCAGCAACGTGGTGCCTTTTGAACGCCCGGCGGCCTATTGGGCGGTGCGGGCCCGGCGGCATGCCGCTCCGGGTCAATTGCCCGATGCGGCCAAGCTGATGCGCAAGGCGCTGGAAAAAAGCGGCGACGGCGGCCTGGCCCTGGAGCTTTCCCAAATTTACGCCCGCATGCACTGCTACACCGCGTCGGAAAGATACCTGATGCGCGCCTGCGTGCGCCAGGGGCTGACGGGCAGCGTGTGCTTCCTGGTGGGCTGCGCCGCCTTGAACCGGGACCAGGAGGACCTGGGGGAAAGGGCGCTGGATTTGAGCCTGCGCCTGGACCCGGACGGGATGTACGCCGAGCAGGCCCAGGAAATATTGGAATCCTATCCCTGGCGTCAGGTGGGCTGGCGGCCCCGGTGCGCGCGGGGAGAGGAATTGTGCTGCCAGGCCCAAAAGGCCCTGCTGGCGGGAAAGCGCGGGGAAGCCGCCGCGCTCATCAAGCGGGCCTGGAGGCGGGCCCACACGCCGGAAATCGCTTTGCAGCTGGGCGCGCTTTTGCCGCCTGCACGGGGCATGATCTATTTGGAATACGCCGCCCGGCGCAAGGAAGGCCTGGCGCGGCCCTGGCTGCTTTTGGCCTTTGCCTGCCATGGGGCGATGAAGCCCCGGCGGGCCAAGGAAGCCCTCGGCATGGCCGCCCAGCGCTGCGCCCTTATCAGCGACGCGGAGGCCCTTTGCCAAACGGCCTGGATGATCGGGGAGGGGGCCGAAGCCCTGCGGTTCATTGACCGCCAGCTGGAAAGCACGCCCGCCTCGGTGGACTATCTGTATCTGCGTTACCTGTGCCTGATGCGCCTGGGCGAAAAAGAAAAGGCGGGCCGCACCCTGGAAATGCTGCTGGAAATAGACCCGGACGACGCGTCCGGCCTGCAGTGCCGGCTGCACCCGGAGGATGTGACCTTGGACCGGGACAGGACGCTGATGCTGTCCGTGCTGGGCAGCTTGGTATACGCGGCTCCGGAAAGGCTGAAAAGGGGACCTCTTAACCGGATACTGCACCAGCTGGTGATGATGCTGGACGGCGTGATGGACATGGAGGCCATTTACCGCCTGCTTCCGCCCCTTTGGCACCGCATGACGGAGGCGGAAAAGCGCGCCTGCGATGAACAGCGCAGCCGGTTTTACCCTGCCGCGCTGGCGGTGTGCCTGCTTTTGATGAGCGGGAAAAGCCGGGAGGCCCGGCAGTATTTTGAAATGACGCAGGGGAAAAAGCGGCTGAGGCGTTTTCTGCGCCGCATTACCCGCGTGGATATGACCCAGAACGGCTGAAAACAAAGGAGGGACGCGGCATGCGCTGCATCAACTTTGATAAGGAATTTGAGCGGTACGTGGGCGCCTGGATGAAGGAGCACGCCAAGGAATACCGGAATTACGATGAAATGGAAGCCGCCATGCCCGACGTGTACGAGGCTTTTTTGGACACGCCGGTGAACTGGCTGTCCGGGGCCAAGCCGGGAGAATATTTTGGCCAGTTTGACAATGCCAAGCAGCTGGTAAACTGGATGGAGGATTATTTCAAGCAGCGCATTCCCGTGCCGGATATGCTGCTCAACCGCATTGCCGAATTGGGCCTGGCGGCGGAAGAATCGCTGATGAACCTGCTGAAAAAGGAAAGGGCCACCACGGAAATCCGCATGGCGGCCGTCACCCTGCTGCGGGAGATTGATTCCATTGCGCCGCTGGAATACTATATCGGATTGCAGGCCGTGCGGCAGGAAGGGGAGGACGAGCTGGCCGACAACGCGCTGGACAGCCTGTCCTCCATGGGCGAAAGGGCTGTGGCGGCCATGCGCGCCGCCCTGCCGCTGGCTTCTCCCGATGGGCAGGAGGCCATGCTTACCGTGCTTTCCGATTATCCGGGGGATGAAGGCGTGCTGCAAACGGCGCTTTCCCTCCTGCGCTCCCGGCGGGACCGGGTGGCCGTGCTGGCGGACTGCTTGGGCAAGCTGGGCGACGAGAGGGCCCTGCCGCCCCTCATCGCCCTGGCCGCCAGCGAAGAAACGCCGTATCTGGATTATATCGAGCTGCGCAGCGCCATCGAAGCGCTGGGCGGCGACGCGCCGGAGCGGGATTTTGACGCGGAGGACCCCGCCTACGAGGCCATGCGCAGCATGCAGTGACAGGCGGGCGCTCCAAAGGAGGAACCTATGGTTTGTGAGCATTGCGGCAACGTGCTGAAGGACGGGGCCGTGGTATGCACCCAATGCGGGGCCCAGGTGGCGTCCCCCCGCCGGGCGGACAGCGGCTTGGCTTCCCGCCGCCAGGGCAGGCCGGACAGGCCCCAAGGCCCGCGGACAGGCAGCGTGATGCCGGAGGAAAGCTATCCTCAGGCGGAATTGCCCCCTGCCCGCCATCGCAGCCCATCCCGCAGCGAAAGCGACCGGGGGGCTTACCGCGTTCCGTCCCAGGCTCCCGGCAAGGTTCGCAGCCTGGACCGCAAGCGCCGGGGGAAAAAGGGCGCCGTACACCGGGTGATGATTAACTGGGCGCTGCTGTGGACGGTGGTGCTGGTGCTAATCATTCTGGCGGTGGGCGGCACGGCGGTGTTCCTGCGCTTTACGGCCCAGGGACAATTGATCCTGGCCCGCATGGGCCGGGAGGCTAACGCCACGGCCATGTGGACCTACGGCCAGGAACTGCTGGACCAGGGGTATGTGGACCGGTCCGTTTCCGTGTTTGAACAGGCCTATGAAATGGAGCCGGAGAGGGAGGACATTTATACCCGGCTTCTGCAATTGGCCGACGCTTACGAAGCGGCGGGCCGTCCGGGAGATGCCGAGCGGGTGTATACCAAGCTGTATACCGACATTGCGCCGGAGGATGCCTTTGTGTACCGCCAGGTGGCCCGGCTGATGGAAAGCCAGGGCCGCCAAATGGAATTGGCAGCGTTTTTGAAGCTTGCCTTTGAAAAAACGGGCGACACCTCCTTCCGCCGCCAGCGGGAGGAGCTGCTTCCTTCTTCGCCCACCGCCAGCAAGGAGGCGGGCCCCATCAAGTACGAACAGGACGTGGAGCTGCTTTCCGCCGAGGATTACGAAATTTACTACATTTTCGGCGACGATGGCATTTTGCCGGAGGACGGCGAACTGTATACGGCGCCCATCCATCTGGATGAGGGCACCCACATCATCCGGGCCGTGGCCGTGTCCAGCAACCTTATCAGCGATGAAATGCGCATTCAGTACAGCATTACGCTGCCCCGGCCCAGCGCGCCCTACGCCTCTCTGGCGCCGGGCCCTTATGAGCGCAGGCAGCGGCTGTGGCTGAAATACTTGGAAACGGAGGATGAAAAGCTGCTGGAGCAGCAGCGCACCCGGACGGACCATGAAAACGCCATTCTGGCTAAGCTGAAGGATATTACCATTTATTACACGGTGGACAGCCAAACGCCCACCTCCAATTCCCCCATCTACACCGGCGAACCCTTCCTGCTGCCCCTGGGGCCCTCCACGGTCAAGGCTGTGGCGGTGAACGGCTATGGCAAGGTGAGCAACGTGATGGAGCGCACCTACAACGTGAAAAAGCCTTTTAAGCTCTATTTCAGCGAAGCGGATAATTTTGCCGATTTCACCATTGCGGAAACCAGCCGGGAGGCTTTTGAGAAAAGGTTTGGCGCGCCCATGGAGGCTGCGCCCATCCAGGATAACGCCGTGGGCAGCGACGCCGTAAAGCTTACCTACAGCTGGGGCGAGGCCCGGTTTTACATGACGGACAAGGGCTATATGCTGTACGCCGTGGAGACCAGCAGCCCTTCCGCCGTGGGTCCCAGAAAAACCAAGATCGGCATGAGCGAAACCGACGTGACCGAGCTGTTCCGGGATATGGGCCAGGAGCACAATCAGGACGGCAGCCGCAGCATCTATTACGACGCGCAGAACAGAAAGTACGCCATGATGTACCATTTGGACGCCTTCAACGACCGGATCGATTATATCTATTACCGGGCGGACAACGGCGTTGTCACCCTGAGCTATTATTTGAACAACAGCCGCGTGGTCAAAATGGCCATTCGGTGCGATTTCAACTGAT
>CAMOHY010000099.1 GCA_946615495.1 uncultured Clostridia bacterium | reverse complement strand
GGTTCATATCCCATTTCACGTAATCGATGGGGGCGCTGCGCAGCACGGCGGACACGGCCTCAATTACATAATCCTGCACGTCCCGCCGGGACATATCCAGGATGAGCTGCTGGCGGGCAGTGGTGCGGCGGCGGCCCTCCGCGTGGAGGCACCAATCGGGGTGCGCGCGGTACAAATCGCTGTCCGGCGACACCATTTCCGGCTCGAACCACAGGCCGAATTTCATGCCCAGGGCGTTAATATCCTGGGCCAGAGCGCTCAGCCCGCCGGGCAGCTTTTTTGGGTTTACCACCCAGTCGCCCAGGGAGCAATCATCGTTATCCCGCCTGCCAAACCAGCCGTCATCCAGCACGAACAGCTCAATGCCCACGCGGGAAGCGGCCTGGGCGATTTTGAGAATTTTTTGGTGGTCAAATTGAAAATAGGTGGCTTCCCAGTTGTTGATGAGGATGGGCCTTTCCCGGTCCCGCCAGTAGCCCCGGCAAACGCGCTGGCGAAGCAGGCTGTGCAGGGCCTGGCTCATGCCGTTCAAGCCCTGGGCGGAATAGGCCAGGATGGCTTCCGGGCTTTGAAAGCTTTCGCCGGGCTGCAAAAGCCAGGAAAAGGTGCGGCTGTTCAGGCCCAGAAGGAGCCGGGTGGTGCCAAAGGCGTTTTCGTCCGCCTGGATGGCAAAATCGCCGCTGTATATCAGGGCGGCGCCCAGGCATTCGCCGGAAAACTCGGTGGCGTCCGGGGCAGCGAGGGCGGCAAAGGGATTATGCTCGTGGCCGCTGGCGCCGCGGGCGGAAGAAAGGCTTCGGGTAAGGTGGGCGGGGGAAACGCGCTCCACGGACCGCTCCTTGGCCCAGCCGCCGTGCAGATGCAGCAAATCGTACCGCCCCGGCAGGGTCACGCAGGCGCTGCCCGCGTTTTGCAGCGTCAGGGGCTTTTCGCCCTCGTTGGCGTACAGAATGCTCTGCGTGATGATGGGCCTGTTGGCGTACAGGGTGTAACAGAGCTGGGCGGACAGACCGGTCAGGGCGTCCTTCAGGGTGATTTTCAGGGTGTCGGCCTCCGCGTCCTCCTCTACATAGGCGCAGGGCAGGCCCTGCAGGGCGGGCTTTCCCTTTTTGATGGAGTGGGAGGCGTAAAAAAGCTCGGTGCAGCGCTGGCCCGCGCCGTCCTGGGCGCACACCAGCACGGGCCGGTAGTCTCCCCGGCCTTCGGTGGGGCAGGCATAAGGAAGCACCTGGCGCAGAGAATCAAAGGACGCGCCTTCGGAAAGCTCCGTCATGTACAGGCAGGAGGCCGGGTTCTGAAGCGGTTCGCCCAGGTAGGCCATGAGCAGCTCCCGCTCTCCCTCCTCGTCGGGGCGCAGGCAAAGCACCAGGGAAAGAAATTTATTTTGCAGGTGAAATATTCCTTGAGCAGCGTCGAAAGAAATCATCCGTATCAGCTCCATCCGTATTCATTGATCCTGTGGACGGATTTATTATAAATGGAATGGGATGATTTTTCAATTCATTCCCGGCATTCAGGAGGAATTTTCTTTTTTTGAAAAAAGTGAGACAAAACAGCCTTCTCAATCGTGTATATGGGTGAAGGAGGTGATCGGGCAATGGAACAGGCTGCGGTACCCAGCTATGTTCGGGAACAAAGGCTGCAGGAATGGATTGACCTGTATGCCAACGATATCATCAGAATATGCTTTGTATACCTTGCCGATCGCGATCAGGCGGAGGACGCCATGCAGGATACCTTTTTGAAGGCTTGGAAAAGCATGCCCAGCTATGAGCGCAAGGGCATTGAAAATGATAAGGCTTGGCTGATGCGGATCGCGGTGAACGTGTGCCGGGATTACCGCCGGTCCGCCTGGTTTCGCCATGTGGACCGGCGCGTGAGCCTGGATTCGCTGCCGCGCGCCCTGGAAGCCGCGGACGGCCGCGACCGGGAATTAACCATGGATATTTGCCGTTTGCCGGTCAAGTACAGGCAGGTGGTGCTGCTTTATTATTTCGAGGGCATGAATACCCGCGAAGTGTCGCAGGCGTTGGGCCTGGCCCCGGCCACGGCCCACCGGCGGCTGAAAAAAGCGGAAGAAATGCTCAAGGACGCTTGGGGAGGAGGGGACGAGGATGAACGATAAAAGCAGAAGGATGCGGGTCCGGCACGCGCTGGAGGAGGAGCTTTCCTTCCTGGATACCACTCCCCGCCAGCGAGAGAGGATTTTCGCTTACGCGACAGGAGGAAACACAGTGAACCGGAAAATCAGATGGTCCTTTGGGCTGATATTGGCCCTGGTGCTTATGAGCCTGAGCGTGACGGCCCTGGCGGTGAGCGCGGTGATTGGACAGTATTACGCCCGCGTGGCGCAGATGGACGCTGAAGGCGCCCTGACGCGCTGGAACCTGGAGGATAAGATACGTTTTGTGGAAACCATGCGGGAATTTGAATTTGAAATGGATGAAGGGGACTATGCCCTGATGACGGACGAGGCCCGGCCGGAGGAGGAACGGGAGGCGGCGGCGGACCGCATTGTGGACGCGCGGTACGGCGCGCTCATCCAGGAGCAGATCGACCAGTGGATTGACCAGCCGGACAGCAGGCTGGGCATTGCGCCGGATGAGATCATCATCTTTAAGGAACGGTACATGGCCGGGCATCCGGAGGGCATTTCCAATTGGGATGATTTGGTGCAGTTCACCGATTCCCTGGGCTACTACCTGCGGGACGAATACTACCCCGCGCTAAAGGCGGCCCAGGGGAATGGCGCGGAGCCTGCGCCGCGGGAAATTAACGAAGCCTACGCCGTGGAAATGCTGAAAGACTACATGACGGAAATTTTGGGCTGGACGCCGGAAGCGGTGGACGAAATGACCCCCGCCGCAGCCTGGGACGAGGAATTTTGCATGTGGACGGTGACGGGCGAAGTGCCGGCGGACAGCATGAACCCGGACTGGGAGCCCACCACCCGCGGGCTGACCATTGAGCAGACCGAAAATGGCTACCGCTTTTCCCTGCTGGTGGATGAAAAGGGAAATTTCAGCGCGTCCACCGACAAAGCCGCATTCCGAAACGAGCATCTGAACGACCCGGAAGAGGATGGAATCAGCGGCGAAAGGGCCGTGGCCATCGCCCGGCAGGCCGTTCAGGAGGCTTATCAGGTGCCCGAAGCGGAAATGAACGCCCTGTTTGCCCTGAGCGAAGCCGCCGGAAAGGGCGAAGAAAACGGAAGGCTGAACAGGATCGTGTTCCACCGGCACTTTGCGTATGACAGAGAATACCGGTACGCCGCCATCGTGAATATGGCGACGGGGAAAGCGGAGGCGGCGCTCAGCTATCAGCTCAAGGACCTGGGGCCGGAATGGACGCTGCTCACCTTTGCCGCCCAAACGGAGCGGGCAGAGGGCTGGTATATGCGCTGGAAGGAAGAAAGCAAGCGGCAATTGATTGACGGCATGAAGCAATGCGGCGTGCTGCCGGGCCACGCCTTCTGGCAGCAGGCTGCGCCCAGCATAGAAGAAATGGACGCCTTTGTGGCCGAAGCCTGCGGCGCGCCGGGCTACGCCTCCGCCGTGAACTGCATGGCCCTGGCCCACGCCCTGCTGGGCGCGGAAAGCACCTGGGACCTGAAAACAAGCGCGCTGTTTTCCTACCTAAAGAATCAATATAACGTGATGGCGGCGGATGTGACGGAAGCATTGACCGCCAGCGGGGGAGAAATCGACGGAGAGACAGCCGCCGCTATCATCCGCCAGGCGGTATGCCAGGCGTGGGAGGAAACCCCCAGCGCCCTGGACGGCTGGGATTGCCAGGCGCAGCTGGTGCATGACAGCGTGCTGGGCAGCGGAATGGTATTCTACCGGGTGTTTCTGGCCCGGCCCTTGAACGATGCGGCGCCGGACAGCTTTGGCGGCAGGAACAGCCTGGCGTACCGGGTGCTGCTGGACGGCACGGTAGCGGACGCGTCCATGCAGCCTGCATGGTACAGCCCCGCCCAGGATCGGGCGGTTTGGGAAGAAAGGAAGCTGTATGACGGGGAGCTGTTCCATCTGTTTGACCTGTACGCCCAGAAAAACGGCCTCCTGTACGATTACGAGGATTTCTTCCATTGGCCCATAGAGCACAAAACGGCCTTCCTAAAGGAAGCGCGGCCCATCATGGAAGAAAAAGCCACCCAGGACCCCAGGCTGCTCGCTTTGCTGCGGCATGCCTACATCCTGCCGGAGAATGGCATGCTTTCCCAGCAGCAGGCGGAAGAGAAGGCCAGGGGATACCTTGGCAGCCAATTTGGGTTTGCGGGAGAGGAAATGCGCTATTTGCTGGCGCGGGAAGCTTTCCTGGAGGCGGCGGACAGGGACGGCGCCTACTGGAAGATCGTGTTCTCCGCGGAAGCGGAATGGTCCTCGGCTCAGCTTGCCGGGGTCCGGCCGGACCGGTATTACGCCGTGGAATTGGACGCGAAAACGGGCGGCCTGATCCGCGCGTATTTCTATGGCCGGTTGGATGGCCAAACGGGGGCGGACGCCTGGGACCGGTGGTATTGACGGAGGGAAAGAAAATGAAACGGCTTATTATAGGATTGCTTTTGCTGCTTTCGCTGTGCGCGCCCGCGGCGGCGGAGGAAAGGATCAATCTGGGCACGGAGGGCTACGACGGCCTGAGCTATTGCTTCACGCTGCCCGATGGGCGGCTGGTGTTCAGCGGCACAAAAGGCATGAAGGGAAACTATCAAAACAGCCGGGGGCGGCTGCTGTGCCTGAACCCGGATTTGTCCCTTTCCTGGGATTACGTGGACCCCGCGGAGGGAAGCTGGGGCTTCGGCGGCGCGCAGCTGCTAAAAAACGGTCTGATTGCCGCCGTGCGCAGCAACAGCCCCAAGCAAAGCACAGTGCAGAAGGAAATTTGCTATTTTACCCAGGAGGGGCAGCCCACGGGCACGCCGGTGGATATCTACCAGCCGGATATATCCAGTAGCGGCGCCACCGGCAGCTGCCTGAGCCTTACCATCATACCGGGCGACGCCCAGACCTATTTCCACTATTTTATGGATTGGGAGGGAAACATCCTGTTCCGCCTGCATTCGGAGCTGACCATCGGCGGCGGCTATAACCTGCTGCCTGCGGAGGACGGCCTGGTGCTGGCGGGGTGCGAGCAGGGCTACCCCGCCTGCGCGAAGATTATGAAGGTGGACCTGCACGGCCAAACGCTATGGGAAACCGTGCTGCCCACCCTGCTGCCAGACGGCAACGCGCGGCTGGAATGGGCGCGCACTGCGCCGGACGGAGGCTTTGTGGCCTGGCTGACGGAGTTTTCCCATGGCGAAGGCCAGGAAAAGCTGCAACGGGCCCACGCCGTGGTGAAATTTGACCGGGACGGCAGGGTGCAATGGATGAACCGGGACGCCTTTGAGCCCAGCATGCGCTGCGACGCCCTGATCGCGGACAAGGACAGAATCGTGGTGGGCGTTGAAGAGGGCCAGGAGTTTACCGGCGGCGCGCCGCACCGCTACATTTGGCTGAATGAATCCGGCCAATACCTGGGCGAAACCCAGCTGACCTTCGGGAAGGACGAGAAAAGCTACGGCAGCCAGCTGATTCCCACGGAGAGCGGCCTGTGGGTGCTAAAGGATATCCGCATGATCCGGGATGGAAAAAACGTGCTCAAGGAAATGGACAGCGTGGACGAGGTGCTCTTCAAGCTGCCGGCGCTGTGATGTGTATTTCCATTGTATTTTGCCAAAATTGGTAAAAATAGGGATTGACAAGCCCCTGTTTCCCTGGTATGATAAGCGCAAACCAAGGAGAAAGAGAAGTAGCCTTGAAACCGACGGCCAAGAGAGCAGCGGAGGGTGGAACCGCAGCACGCGCGGGCAGGGTGAATGGACTTTCGAGGGCGAACCCAACGGGCCTTGGCCTCAGTAGGGGAGACGGAGAACCCTCCGTTATCAAAGGAAACCGTATGATTGTACGGGAATGAGCGGGCGCGATGAGCGTCAAGCCGGGTGGCACCGCAGGGAAACGAAGCATTTCATCCCTGTCCCAGCAGAGAAAATCGTCTGGGACAGGGATTTTTCTATATTCTTCCTGTCCCGCAAGCGCAAGGCGCGGAAAGGAGAATTCCCATGAAGGAAACCAAGGCCATCCCCTACAAAATCTATTTGGAAGAAAACGAGATGCCCAAATTCTGGTACAACGTGCGGGCCGACATGAAAAACAAGCCCGCGCCCCTTCTCAATCCCGGCACCCTGCAGCCCATGAAGGCGGAGGAATTGGCCCCGGTGTTCTGCGATGAGCTCATCAAGCAGGAGCTGGACAACGACACGCGGGAATATCCCATTCCCCAGGAAATTCAGGATTTTTACAAGATGTACCGGCCCTCGCCCCTGGTGCGGGCCTACTGCCTGGAAAAGAAGCTGGGCACGCCCGCCAAAATTTACTATAAATTCGAGGGCAACAACACCTCCGGCAGCCACAAGCTGAATTCCGCCATCGCCCAGGCCTATTACGCCAAGCAACAGGGCCTGAAGGGCGTTACCACGGAAACCGGCGCGGGCCAGTGGGGCACGGCGCTTTCCATGGCCTGCTCCTATTTCGGCCTGGACTGCAAGGTGTATATGGTGAAGGTGTCCTATGAGCAAAAGCCCTTCCGCCGGGAAGTGATGCGCACCTACGGCGCGTCCGTGGTGCCCTCTCCCTCCAGCACAACGAACGTGGGCCGCGCCATTTTGGAAAAGTTCCCCGGCACCACGGGCAGCCTGGGCTGCGCCATTTCCGAGGCGGTGGAGGTGGCCACCTCCACGCCGGGCTACCGCTATGTGCTGGGCAGCGTGCTCAACCAGGTGCTGCTGCACCAATCGGTCATCGGCGTGGAAACCAAAACGGCCATGGATAAGTACGGCATCGTGCCGGACATCATCATCGGCTGCGCCGGCGGCGGCAGCAATTTGGGCGGCCTTATTTCTCCCTTCATGGGCGAAAAGCTGCGGGGCGAAAAGGATTACCGGTTCATCGCCGTGGAGCCCGCCTCCTGCCCCAGCTTTACCCGCGGCAAATTTGCCTATGATTTCTGCGATACCGGCATGGTGTGCCCCATGGCGAAAATGTACACCCTGGGCAGCGGCTTCATCCCCGCGCCCAACCACGCGGGCGGCTTGCGCTACCACGGCATGAGCAGCATTCTGAGCCAGCTTTACCACGATGGGTACATGGAAGCCCGCGCCGTGGAGCAGACCAAGGTGTTTGAGGCGGCGGAGGAATTTGCGCGGGTGGAGGGCATCCTGCCCGCCCCGGAAAGCGCCCACGCCATTCGCGCGGCCATTGACGAAGCCCTCAAGTGCAAGGAAACGGGCGAAGAAAAGACCATTCTCTTCGGCCTTACCGGCACCGGCTATTTCGATATGGTGGCCTACGAAAAATTCCATGACGGCCTGATGAGCGATTATATTCCCACCGACGCCGATTTGCAGAAGGGCTTTGACGGCATCCCCAAGGTGGACCTGTAATCGCTTGCAAGATAATACTAATTGCCATGCCGTGCC
>CAMOHY010000098.1 GCA_946615495.1 uncultured Clostridia bacterium | reverse complement strand
TTTTTGTGCGCTTTTTTGTTTGCGAGACAGCCCCTTTTGTTTTTTTGCTGTATTCCGCTTTACAAAGATTTCCTTCTGCGTATAATTGTATACACAAATCCAGAAAGGAGTGTGCGCCGCATGTTGGAAATTTCTCCGAAAACCAATTTGCTGGAACAGAAAAATTATCGCTACGCCCTCCAGGATGTGGCGGAGCCCAATCTTTATCGGGACATTTATGATTATAACAGCGTGCCCAAGGTGCCCTTCAACCATCGCCGGGTGCCCATGGGCATGCCGGAGGAGATTTGGATTTCCGATACCTCCTTCCGGGACGGCCAGCAGTCCGTGGACCCCTACACGGTGGACCAGATCGTGGAGCTGTACAAGCTGATGAGCAAGCTGGGCGGCCCCTACGGCATTATCCGGCAGACGGAGTTTTTTATCTACAGCAAGAAGGACCGGGAGGCCGTTGCCCGCTGCCAGGACCTGGGCCTTAAATTTCCGGAAATCACCACCTGGATTCGCGCCACCAAGGAGGACTTTAAGCTGGTTAGGGATTTGGGCATCCGGGAAACGGGCATTCTGGTTTCCTGCAGCGATTACCACATTTTCAAAAAAATGAAGCTCACCCGCAGCCAGGCCATGAAAAAATACCTGGAAACCGTGGGCGAAGCCTTTGAAGCGGGGGTTATGCCCCGGTGCCACCTGGAGGACATCACCCGCGCGGACTTTTACGGGTTCGTGGTGCCCTTCGTGAACGAGCTGATGAAAATGAGCCAGGACGCGGGCATTCCCGTGCGCATCCGCGCCTGCGACACCATGGGCTACGGCGTGCCCTATCCCGAAGTGGCCCTGCCCCGCAGCGTGCCCGGCATCGTGTACGGCCTGCAGCACTATTCCGACGTGCAAAGCGAATACCTGGAATGGCACGGCCACAACGATTTTTACAAGGCTGTGTCCAACGCCTCCACCGCCTGGCTGTACGGCGCCTGCGCGGTCAACTGCTCCCTGCTGGGCATTGGAGAGCGCACGGGCAATATTCCCCTGGAGGCCATGGTGTTTGAATACGCTTCCCTCCGCGGCTCCCTGGATGGCATGAACCCCACCGTTATCACCGAGATCGCCGATTTTTTCAAGCGGGAAATCGGGTACAAGATTCCGCCCATGACGCCCTTCGTGGGCCGCAATTTCAACGTGACCCGCGCGGGCATTCACGCCGACGGGCTGCTGAAGGACGAGGAAATCTACAATATTTTCAATACCAAGCAATTGCTCAACCGCCCCGCCTCCGTTCTCATTTCCAAAACCTCCGGCCTGGCGGGCATCGCCTACTGGATTAATGAAAACTACCAGCTGACGGCCAGCGAAGCGGTTTCCAAGCAGGACCCCCTGGTGGTGGCCCTGAAGGCCTGGATTGACGAGCAGTTTGACGCGGGCCGCCAGGCCGCCATGTCCAACAATGAGCTGGAAACCAAGATCGAGGAGCTGTCCGGCGGCAGGCTGGCGAGGCTGTAACAGCCTGTGGAGAATGGGGTGAAGAATTTTTATACAGGACAGTTTTCAAAAGGCAGCGTGCGGTTTATACGGTAAACCTATAAGGCTGCGGGGCCCGTTGTGCCAGCTGACTAAATCCGTACTCTGGGCTCTGTTCACTTCCTTCTCCGCCATGAACAACATGATTGGGAGGTACGATTGTGGAGCATAAAATGATATCCATCGCCGATCAGGTGTTTGAAGAATTGGAGCACGATATCCTCTCCGGCGTCTATGAACGCGGGGAAACGCTGACGGAAATCAAGCTCAGCGAAAAGCTGGGGGTCAGCCGCACGCCCATCCGGGAGGCCCTGCGGCGCCTGGAGCAGGAGCACATCATCGAGCCCACCAGCAAGGGCGCGCGGGTGATCGGCATTTCCAGGGAGGACATTGCGGACATTTGCGAAATCCGCCTGCGCCTGGAAGGCCTGGCCGCCCGCTGGGCCGCGGAGCGCGCCGACACAGCGGGCATCAACGAGCTGAAGGAAACCGTGGAGCTGCAGGAGTTTTACACCCTCAAGCAGGACCCGGAAAGCATCAAAAACGCCGATTCCCATTTCCACCAGACCATTTACGCCCTCTGCGGCAGCCATTCCATGCAGGACACCTTAGAGCCGCTGCACCGCAAGCTGCTCAAGTACCGCCGGGTATCCGTATCGGCCCAAAGCCGGGCCCAAAAATCCCTGGAGGAGCATCGGGCCATCTACCAGGCCATCGCCGCCCACGACGGCGAAACCGCCGAAAGGCTGACCATCGAACACGTACAAAACGCGCGGGACAGCATCCTGCAAAGGGGGATCACGCCATGAGCCTTACCATTGCCCAGAAAATCATTTCATCTCATCTCCTGTCCGGGGATATGACCCCCGGCAGCGAAATTGGCCTGCGCATCGACCAAACGCTCACCCAGGACGCCACCGGCACCATGGCCTACCTGGCCCTGGAAAACATCGGCATCCCGCGGGTGAAAACGGAAAAATCCATCGCCTACATCGACCACAACACCCTGCAATGCGGCTTTGAAAACGCCGACGACCACCGCTACATCCAATCCGTGGCCCGGAAATACGGCGTTTTCTATTCCCGCCCCGGCAACGGCATTTGCCACCAGGTGCACCTGGAGCGCTTTGGCAAGCCGGGCAAAACCCTCATCGGCTCGGACAGCCATACCCCCACTGCGGGCGGCCTGGGCATGCTGGCCATGGGCGCGGGCGGCATGGACGTGGCCGTGGCCATGGGCGGCGGCGCGTACTACATCACCATGCCCAAAATGTATAAGGTGAACCTGACCGGCAAGCTTTCCCCCTGGGTGACGGCCAAGGATGTGAGCCTGGAAATTCTGCGCATCCTTTCCGTCAAGGGCGGCGTGGGCGCCATTATCGAATGGGGCGGCGAAGGGGTCAAAACCCTTTCCGTGCCGGAGCGCGCCACCATTACCAATATGGGCGCTGAGCTGGGCGCCACCACCTCCATTTTCCCCTCCGATGAAATTACCAGGGATTTCCTGCGGGCTCAGGGCCGGGAGGAGGACTTTACGCCCCTGGAAAGCGACCCTGGCGCTGAATACGACCGAATCATCAATATCGATTTAAGCGCCCTGGAGCCCTTGGTGGCCTGTCCCCATTCGCCGGACAATGTGGCCCCGGTAAAGGAAAAGGGCGATATTGCCGTTTCTCAGGTGTGCATTGGCAGCTGCACCAATTCCTCCCTGCGGGATATGCTGCGGGTGGCGGCCATTTTAAAGGGAAAGCGCATTGCCGATTCCGTCAGCCTGTCCATCTCCCCCGGCACCCGCCAGGTGCTCAGCATGCTGTCCTCCTGCGGCGCGCTCAGCGATTTAATCGCCGCCGGGGCCCGTATTTTGGAATGCGCCTGCGGTCCCTGCATTGGCATGGGCTTTTCCCCGGTGTCCGGCGGCGTGAGCGTGCGCACCTTCAACCGGAATTTTGAAGGGCGCAGCGGCACCAAGGATGGCCAGGTATACTTGGCCTCTCCCGAAACCGCGGCGGCCGCGGCCCTGACCGGACGCCTGACCGACCCGCGCACCCTGGGCGCGTACCCGGATGTGACGCTGCCGGAAAGCTTTCTGGTGGACGACGGCGGCGTAATCGCCCCCGCCCCGGCAGAAGAAGCGAAGGACCTTGCCGTGGAGCGCGGCCCCAACATTAAGCCCTTCCCCAAGGGCGAGCCCCTGCCGGACAATATGACATTGCCCGTTTCCCTCAAGGTGGGCGATAATATTACCACGGACCATATTATGCCCGCCGGGGCCAAGGTGCTGCCCTTCCGCAGCAACATTCCCAAGATGAGCGAATTTTGCTTTGGCGTGTGCGACGAAGCCTTCCCCCAGCGCGCGCAGGAAATGGGCCGCAGCTGCATCGTGGGCGGCGCCAATTACGGTCAGGGCTCCTCCCGCGAGCACGCGGCGCTGGTGCCCCTGTATCTGGGCGTGCGGGCGGTCATTGCCCAATCCTTCGCCCGCATTCACGCGGCCAATTTGATTAACGCGGGCATTCTGCCCCTGACCTTTGAAAGGCCCGAAGATTACGAAAAGCTCGCCCAGGGCAGCACGCTGATCTTCACCGGCCTGCACGCGGGCGTGCCCACGGGCAGGATTACGGCGCCTATTGAAGGCACGGATGAAATAATTTCCTTCCTGTGCCAGCTGACGGAACGGCAAATCAGCATCCTTCGCTGCGGCGGGCTGCTGAATTACACGCGGGAGGCGGGAAAATGAATCAGGAATACATCGACCAGGCAGTGAACCACTATCGGGAATTGCTGCTTTCTCAAATCAACCGGGCGGAAACCATGAGCGCCGCCCCGGCCCCGGAAAAAAAGGAAAAAACGGTCATTGGCCTGGTGGGCGGCGACGGCATCGGCCCCATCATCGCCAAGCAGGCGGAAAGGGCGCTGAAAGCGCTGCTCAGGGATGAAATCGAACAGGGAAAAATTGAGCTGCGCGCCATCGACGGGCTGACCATTGAAAACCGGCTGGCCGTGGGCAAGGCGGTGCCGGACGGCGTGCTTTCCGCCATCAAGGCCTGCGATGTGCTGCTCAAGGGCCCCACCACCACCCCTTCCGGCGGCACCATGGAGAGCGCCAACGTGACTTTGCGGCGGGAGCTGGACCTGTTTGCCAACGTGCGGCCCGTTCGCATTCCCCAGGAGGGAATCGACTGGATGTTTTTCCGGGAAAACACGGAGGGCGAATACGCCCTTGGCAGCAAGGGCGTGGAGCTGCCCGGCCTGCTTACCATGGATTTTAAAGTGACCACCGTGGCCGGCACCCGCCGCATTGCCCGCGCCGCCTTTGAATTTGCCCGGAAAAACGGCAAAAAGCATGTGGCCATCGTTACCAAGTCCAACATCATGAAAAAGACCGACGGCATGTTCTCCAAGATTTGCCATGAAATCGCGGCGGAGTATCCCGAAATCCAGGCGGATGAGTATTATATCGATATCATGACCGCCAACCTGGTGAACCCCGCCATCCGCAGCTCCTTCCAGGTGTTCGTGCTGCCCAACCTTTACGGCGATATCATTACCGATGAGGCGGCCCAGCTTCAGGGCGGCGTCGGCACCGCGGGCAGCGCCAATACCGGCGACCGCTACGCCATGTTCGAGGCCATTCATGGCTCCGCGCCCCGCATGATTGCGGAAGGCTTGGGCGACTACGCCAATCCGGAAAGCATCCTCCGCGCCGCCGTGATGCTGCTCCAGCATATCGGCCTGCCTCAGAAGGCGGAGAAGCTCTCCGCCGCCATTGAGCGTGCCGCCAAGGCCGCCCCCGTTACCGGCGCCAGGGACGGCTGCACCTGCGCGCAGTTTGGGGACGCGCTCATTCAGGCTCTGGAAGCGTAGAAAACAAAGAAAACAGAGTATAAAGCACAGAGTACAGATTATGATGAATGACACGAAGCTGCGACGCCTGCATTCACTATATAATCTGTACTCTGTTTCTGTACTCTGTTCTCTATCGTTTCTGAAAGCGCCTTTTTTAAAGAATCAATCCTTCACCGTTCCGTCCGGGTTGAACAGCGGAAGCTTTTCCAGGTAAATGATATCGTCCCGCTCGGTGGCGTCGCCCTCGGCCAGGATGGCCATTTTGCCAACGATCTGGCCGCCCGCCTGATTGACCAATTCTTCCACGGCCTTCAGGCTTTCGCCGGTGGAAATCACATCGTCCACGATCAGCACGCGCTTGCCCTTCATGTATTCGGCGTCGTCGCCGTCGATGCACAGCGTCTGCTCATGGTCCGTGGTGATGGAATTCACCTTTACGGTAAACACGTTTTTCATATACAGCTTAGGGGCTTTGCGGGCGAGCAAATAGCGGTTTTTGCCCGATTGCCGGGCCATTTCATAGCCCAAAGGAATGCCCTTGGATTCAGCGGTAATCAGCACATCGTGCTCCGGCGCCTTTTTCAGCAGTTCGCGGGCGCAGGCCACGGTCAATTCCACATCGCCAAAGATCACGAAAGCGCCGATGTACAGGTTATCGTTCACCTTGCACAGGGGCAGATCGCGCTTAAGCCCGGCTACGTGCATCGGGTAAGTCATGCTCATGGAGAATGCTTCCTCTCGTATTGTATTGGTAACAAAGAATTGTTACTGTTTATTTTACCAGTTTTCCTCTTCCTTTGTCAATGCTTTTCTTCATTCAGCGCGCGCATCCGCCGCACAAATTGGAAAGAGGTTACGTCTCCCCGCGCCGCTTGGTCGATCAGCTGATCGTAAGCATCTCCCCGGAAGCCTTCGGGGTATACGGCAGGAACGAAGGAAAGCTCCTTTAGGCTGTCCAGCCAGGGACGGGTAAAGCGCGCCGCCTGCGCCGAATCGGGAAGCTGCCGGTTCCAGGTTTGAATATCCCCTGCGTCGGGATGCAGATAAAAGCCTTTCCAGCCTTCCCGATGCCGAATCACGCTTTCCAATAGCTGCGCCGCCTGCGGCGACCATACGCTGTTCGCCCGGCAGCAGTACAGGGTCAAAGAAACGCAAACCAATGCGGGCTGCTCCCGATCAATCCGATGGGGTATCAGATTGCGCAGCGTATAAGTCTGGCTTCCGTATTGGCATAACCCCCTGCCGCTCAGCCCGCTGTGAAACAAAGGCGTCAGGCTTTTCTTTTCCTCCGCGCTGGGAGGATCGATTTCATCCAATGCCTTGCCCACCGAAAGCGCCCGCTCCATAAGCGCCTGAAACGCTTCATTTTCATCATCCTGGCTTTTCCCTGCATACAGCGCCTGGGTATGCCAAATGCTTACCAGCAGGCGGAGCAGCCATTTTCGATAGGTGAACTGCGGCCCTGGATCGGCTGTAAATTGAAACACGCAAAAGCCCGCCTGCGGATGGGCGGAGTACGCTTCCAGACAGTCCAGCAATTCGGTGTAGGACGCCGGGACCTTTTTTGTGTCCCACCCCATCGCCTCCCAGGCCGCCGGAAGCCAGTACACCTCATGCTTGAAGGAAGCCGCTTCCGGTATTCCCCAAATGGTTCCATCCTCCGATTCCAGAGCAGCGCGAAAAACAGGAGGCAGGGACGCAATATCCTCCCGGATGGACGCGCTTGCGGACAGGTCCGCCAGCCATCCTGCGTTTCGGATTGCTTCAAAATCTGCGTTCTGCGTGCTGATGCAAAAGAAATCCGGCGCGTCCTCCGCTTGCAGCACCTCCGTCAGATTCATCTGCCCGTCATGCCAGGCCCGCTCCACACGGATTCCGTATTGCTCCTGCCATTCCCGCGTTACCGCGCCGCTGAGCAATTCGGCGTACAGAATATTTTCCGCGTTTCCCTTTCCGGAAGCCGCAGGAAAAATCAAGAAAAAGGATAGGGCCAGCAGCGCCATCATCCGTTTGCTTCTCACGCTTTTTCCCTCCGTTTAAACATCTTCACTGATTAGACGCGCGGAAGAAGCAATTCCTCACAAAAAGCTTCAAAAAAAGCCTCCTCGCAGGAAGGCTCAGAGCATCGACAAACCCCAGGAAAGTATGAAAGGGCTTTGGCCCTTTCATCAATCATCCGC
>CAMOHY010000097.1 GCA_946615495.1 uncultured Clostridia bacterium | reverse complement strand
CAGCTGGGCGGCGGTGAAAAGGACATCGCGGTCTATCTGATCGCCAACGAAAACGCCGTGCCCTTCTATGAAAAGTGCGGGATGGAAAAAGCCGACGGCGTGATGCAGTATAATCATATCGAATGGACAGAATTTACGGTGAAATAAGAGAGATGAATACAGGGAAAATCCTGGTATTCAACGAAGCCCCAGGAGAGAAAAGAGCGGCGCCATGCCCATCACCCGGCTTTCCTGAAAGGCGCCGCTCTGCGCTGAAGGGAGGGCGTGGGAAAAGGCCGGAATGATTCTGGGAAACGACGAGGAAGCCCGGCGAAATCTGGGAATCGAGAGAAGCAAGAGAACGGGAGACATATATGAGAATTGGCGTGATTCTGGCGAGTTCGCAGGCGAACAAAAACAGGCTGCTGTTCCAGGCGGTGCAAACATACGCTGCCGGTTCGGAAATTATCAACTTTGGATGCTGGGCAGACGATCACGAGACCTACAGCTATGTTGAAATCGCGCTGCTAATTGGCTTGCTGCTCACAAGCGGGGCCGTGGATTTCGCCGTTACCGGCTGTTCTTCCGGCCAGGGAATGATGTTGGCGTGCAACAGCTTTCCGGGCGTGCTGTGCGGTTACGCGCCGACGCCGATGGATGCCTGGCTGTTTGCGCAGATCAACAACGGGAATGCCATCTCCCTGCCTTTGGGCGAAGGCTATACCTGGGCAGGACGCGAAAACATGGAACGAACCATCGAAAAACTGTTTTCCGAACCCTTTGCACAAGGCTATCCCCGGAGCGAGGCTGAAAGAAAGCGCAGGGACACAGCAATCCTCAAGGAGATTCGGCGTATTTCTCAAGTGAATTTGACTGAATTTTTAAACAGACTGGACAGTCGGATCATGCGGCGCGTCTTGAGAAAACGGGATGTTGTTGAGGATATTCTGGTCAACGGCCAATGCAAGGCTGTTGCGGATTGGATCGTCCAACATGCAGACACGGAAAAGATGAAGCTCCCTGGGCAGCTTGTTTGAACGAAGGAATCCTTTGCCAGAGGAAGAGGGGAAAGGCCAAGGCCGGATAAAGAAAATATCCAACCGCAAAGGGGCTGCCTCGCAAAAAAAGCATGCAAAAAACATGGCGGAAACCTGTAGGGGCGGGTCGAAGCAAGCCCCTTTTGGCAGGATGCAAGGCGACCGATTCGCAAACAGCCGTTTCATGTAAAATCAGAATTTGAAAAGAAAGGTGATGGATAAGCGTGAAGAAGCGTAAAATGAAAAAATGGATATGGATTGTTCCGCTTTGTGCGATGGGGATTCTCGTAATATGTTTTTTCCTTTATTCGGAACAGTATTTTCACGCAGACCAGTCTGCCCTGTCTGCGTTAGAATCTGATGAAACAGTATCGGTTACAAAAACTGATTATGGATGGCTGTTTGACGGCCCCTCCGAAAGCGATGCGCTGATCTTTTATCCGGGAGCAAAAGTTGAGGAAACGGCTTACGCCCCGCTGCTGCATCTTCTTGCGAAGGAAGGAATGGATGTCTGTCTGGTAAAAATGCCGTTTCGTCTGGCTTTTTTCGGTTTAAACAAAGCAGACGATCTGATGCCGAGGTACGGTTATGCCAACTGGTATATCGGGGGGCATTCTCTTGGGGGCGCAATGGCTGCAAGCTATGCGGCAAATCATGAAAAGCAATTGACCGGCGTTGTATTGCTTGCCGCATATCCAACGAAAAAACTGGGCGACAGCCTTGCCGTGACCACCGTGTACGGCTCGGAGGACCGGGTGCTGAACATGGCAAACCTAAAAGCTGGAGACCGGTTTTTGCCTGATAATGCCGCCAAACATGTGATAGAAGGCGGAAATCATGCGCAGTTTGGAAATTATGGAGAGCAGAACGGCGATGGAAAGGCGGTCATTTCCGCTGAGGAACAACAGCGCCAGACGGTAGCGCTAATCATGCAAAACAAATAGCCATTTTTTAGAGCACGGCGAACAATGCGTACTAATCCTGTTCTTCTTCTAAAAACTTACCATGATAAAGTGCTCGTTGTACACAAGCAAATCCTTCGGATGAGCTTGAAAGATTACAAATACGAAGCGGAAGCTATGGAAATGGGAAGCTTCAGAAGAAGTTCACGCGTGCGGATTTCACAAAAGAGGAATTAGCCGATATTGACAGAATACTTGTCAGCGAAACCTGGCAAACAAATTCCGAAGCACAGGAGATGAAACGCCGTGGCCTATGTTCGCTCTCCAAAGGCTGAACTGACAGGATATCAGGAACGATCCCCTTTTCGCCCCTCCATTGATCTTGGGTGCGATTTCGTGATGGTGTACGGCATTGACGCCAGTATGCCGGAAAGAATTCGCGCCTACCGGGAGCAGGGCTATGCAGTGCACCTGATGACCGGGATTTCCTGGGGCGAATACCAGGATTACCTGGACGGAACATGGGATGGAAAACAGCACTGGGACGAGGGCCAGCGGGATCGAAACGGCCAGGAGGTGTCCCACGGCCCGACGGTGCCCTATATGTGCCCCACTCTTTCCTTTGCGGATTATTTGACCGAAAAGCTGAAAGCGGCGGTGGACTGCGGCGTGGAAGCCATCCACATGGAGGAGCCGGAATACTGGGACCACAGCGGCTATTCCAAAGCCTTCCAGCGGGAATATGAAAGCTATTATCAGGAGCCTTGGCGGCCCCAGCATGAAAGCCCGGACGCCGCCTACCGCAGCGCGCGGCTCAAGGTGTATTTGTACTGCCGCGCCATTGCCCGGATCAGCGAAAAAATCAAGGCGTACGCCAAGGAAACATACGGGAAAGACCTTCGCTTTTATGTGCCCACCCACAGCCTGATTAACTACACCACCTGGAAAATATTGAGCCCCGAAGCGGAGCTGCTTTCCATCCCTTCCGTGGATGGGTACATCGCCCAGGTGTGGACGGGCACCAGCCGGGAAGGAAACGTGTACGAAGGGGTGTACCGGGAAAGAACGTTTGAAACGGCGTTTCTGGAATATGGGGTTATGCAGGAATTGGTGCGGGGCACGGCCCGGCGCATGTGGTTCCTCAACGATCCCATTGAGGACAGGCCCATGTACACCTGGGAAAACTATGAACTGAATTATAAAAAGACCTTGACCGCCTCCCTGCTCCAACCCCGTGTATGGCACTATGAAATCTGTCCCTGGCCGGACCGGGTGTTCAACGGAAAGTATCCCCGCCTTCCCCAAGACGCCGCCGCCATTCCCGCGGACACGGTGGCGGGCCAGGCCCTGCGCGCTTTGAACGGCAACATCGCGCCCAGACCCATTCCGCCCTCCTATGCCACCCTGCTTTCCTCCGTCTTTCAAATGCTGGGCGACATGGACCAGCAGGATTGGGCCTTTGAAAACCAGCCGGACAGCGTGGGTGTTTTCCTGTCCGACAGCGCCCTGTACCAGCGCACCTTCCCGGACGGCATCGTGAAAAAGGGCGGCTTGCAGGGCCGGATGACCTCCGTCCTTCGTAAAAATACGGACCCGGCTGGCTATAACCTGGAAGAATCGAAAAAGCTGATGGAACAGGTATCAAAGGATCCGGATTTATCCCTTGATTTCATTCAAAGCATGGCCTTTCCGCAGTTTTACGCCCTGGCGCTGCCGCTGCTTAAATACGGCCTGGCGGTGCGGCCGGTGCAATTGGATAATCTCATTCGCTTTTCCGGATACCTGCAGGGCATGCGGGCGCTGATTTTGAGCTATGAATTCTTAAAGCCCGCGTCATCGGACATTCATACGGAGCTGGCCGCCTGGATTCGGGATGGGGGAGAGCTGATTTACGTTGGGGATGGGTCGGACCCCTTCCATTCAGTGCGTTCCTGGTGGCGGGAGGCAGGCTTCCCCGACCCCGCCGCCCATTTATTCCACCTGTGCGGCTTACCCAAGAATGCCCAGGCAGGCCGGTATCCCGTGGGAAAAGGCGCGGTGACGGTGGTGCAGGCGGCGCCCTACACCTTTTGCTTTTCCAAAGCCGCGGCGGACGGATGGCGGAAAATCGTCCATGATGTGCTGGGAAAAGCGGGCATCCCCTGGCAGGACCGCAATGACCTGACCCTCCGGCGGGGGCCCTATCTTATCAGCGCGGTGATGGACGAAAGCGTCAGCGGCGCGCCGAAGGTGTTTACCGGCTTATTTGCGGATATGCTGGCAAACGATTATGCCATTGTGCGCAGGAAGGAAGTATGTCCCGACAGCAGCGCCATTCTGTTTGACTTTTCCAGGATTGAAAACGAAGCCTTCCGGGTGATTGGCACCAGCGCCAGAATGGAGGACGCCCGCGTGACGGATGATGCCTTCACCCTGCGGCTTCGCGCGGCGGAGGGCATTCATGCGTACACACGCTTGAGGCTTCCAGGAAAGGCGGCGAAGATCGAGGGGAAAGATGAAACCGGAAAGGCGGTTTCCATTCATTCTGCCTGGGACGGGGAAACGCGCACCCTGCTGATGGACTATCAAAGCGGCGGCGGCACGATATTGGTATCCGGCAAAATGGAAAAAGGGGAGAACGCATGATTCAATCGCCGCCCTGCAATGCGAAAATGCTTCCAGTGCAGGAAATTGATCCCTCCGCGCCGAATGCTGATCGGGTGGAAGCCTTGCGGCAGGCGGGCGTCCGCGCCGTACCGGCATAGGAAATCTACGCCGTGCTTTAGCAGAACCGGCATTTTTAAAAAGCCTTAATGCGGGCAGCTTTTCGCATTTTTCCCATACCCGCGGGGAACAAAACAGTCAGGTTCATCGTATTATGATTGAACGCATAAAACAAGAGGAAATGGATATGAAAAAGTACAGGAAGCTTATGATTTTGACGGCGCTGATTCTGATGCTTGGAAGCGTGGGGACGGTTCAGGCGGAAATTATTCCTCCCCGCGGGGAAGGGCAAATCGGCCTTCAGGCCGTGGTGCTGTGTGAAACGCTTACCGTGCGAAAAGAGCCCAGCGCTTCTTCGCAAGCAGTGAAAACGCTGCATTACGGGGATATTATCATCGTGCAGCCGGAAACGGGCGGATGGGCCGGCTGCTTCCTTTCGGACGCTGTGGACGGGGGCCGCGCGGGCTGGGTCAACGAAGACTATCTCGCCATTGATCCCGCCTGGTACCGGACAGAGGAAAAAACGCCGGTATACGCCTGGAATGATACGATGGCGCCCAGGGTTGCCCTGCTGGACAGCGGCACCACCCTGCCCATTTTGAAGGACGGCGGGGATTGGCTCATCGTCAGCCTGCGGGGCGCGGCGGGATGGATTCATAGCAAAAATGAAGCGGCGGACGCAGCCGCGCCAGCAGAATTTTCTGGCCCTGAGGCCGGAACCGCAAGGCAGGACGGGGAGCGCTTTGAAGCGGTCATCATGCTTGAAGGCATGGAGGAAACCGTCCGTTACGAGCATGCCGTGAATGAAGCGATGGGAATTGAAATTGATTACGATTATGAAAGCTTCCTGCGCCGCAGCGAAGCAGGCCGTGAATGCTTTGTTTCGCTCTATGACAGCGCCGAAGCGCCCCTGAACTATTTGGAAGTAAGCTACAGCCCGGAGGATGCCGAAGCCGTTTCCGCGTCCATCAGCGAGGAACTGTCCAAAGAATACGGCATCATTCGGGAACCGTCCACGCTGGAGCGCGCGGGCAGCTGCATCCTGATTGACGCTTCCCGCGTTCAGGGTGCAAATGGAATGCCTGATCTGCTTCAGACGGTGTATATCATTCCTGCCGCCAATGGCTGTATTGTGGCCACGGCCCACTGCACAATCGAAAGCGCCGAGGGCTTTGGAGCGCGGATGCGCAATATGATGAATACTCTCTCGGTCCTGAACGGCCAGGGAGAAGCGCCGCGCTGACCTTGCTTCTCTGCTCCGGCAAAACCGGCTTTATCAGCTGCGAAAGCGACTGCGCCCGCTGGCGGCAAAACCCCAGCGGGCGGCTTTATGAAGGCGGAAAAACTGTTTGAAACAGGCCGCCTGATGACTACTAAAGAATGGAACGGCACCCCGGCAAAAAGCTCTTTCGTGAACCCCTCGCGCTGTTCAGCGCCCGCCTGAGCGAAGTCAAGAGGGAAACATCGTTGCTTTGGCAGGCGTTGTTTCATGCTGTGGCGCGCTTACAAACCGTATGAGATAGGGTCATTTGCCATGCACGATATTTGGAATCCCTGGCACGGGTGTATCAAATGCAGCGAGGGCTGCGAAAACTGCTATATGTACTATATCGACGCCATGCGGAACAAGGACGGCGCGGAAATCTACCGCACATCCAACGCCGCTTATCCGCTGTCCAGGGACAGAAAGGGACAGTACAAGATTCAAAGCGGCGAAATGGTCAGCGTCTGCATGACGTCGGATTTCTTCCTGGAGCAGGCGGACGCCTGGCGGGACGAAGCCTGGGATATTATCCGCGCCCGCAGCGACGTGATCTTTTATCTGCTCACCAAGCGGCCCCAGCGGGTGGCGGATTGCCTGCCGTCCGATTGGGGCGGCGGCTGGGACAACGTGTTTTTCAACGTCACCTGCGAAAACCAGAAGCGGGCGGACGAACGGATGCCCATTTTGCTGGACCTGCCCTTCAAGCATAAGGGCGTGGGCTGCACGCCTTTGATCGGGCCGGTGAGCCTGGAAAAGTACCTGGACAGCGGGCAGATTGAACGGGTGCTGTGCGGCGGGGAAAACTACGGCGGCAGAAGGCCCTGTCATTTTGAGTGGGTGAAAAGCCTGCGGCAAGAATGCGCGGCCCGGAATATCACATTCTGCTTTCTGGAAACGGGCACGGTGTTCATCAAGGACGGGAAGCGGTACACCCTGAACGACAAGCGGATGCAAACCGTCCAGGCCTTCCGCTCCGGCATGAATTACGAGGGAAAGCCCATGGTTTTCCGTTTGGCGGACAGCTGGGGCCTGCCGGTTCCGGAAGAAAACCTATACCAGAAGCATTATGGCAAAAATTGTGAAGAGTGCTCCATGAAGCTGGTCTGCAACGGCTGCAGCAGCTGCGGGAAATGCGGGCAACCGGCGAAAAAGCGTGAAGGAGAACGGGGCTAATTTGCTTATCTTTTTCTCCTTTTATCGCAGTATTTTCTCCATCGGTTTGCCTTGGGCCAGCTCATCCACCAGCTTGTCCAGCTGGCGGATTCGCTTCATCAGCGGGTCTTCAATGGTTTCCACCTGAACGCCGCATACCTTGCCGGTAATTTTTTCGGCCCGTGGATTCCAGGCGGGCGCGCCGCCGAAAAATTCCCGGCAGGGCACAGCCAAATTGGCGTTTGCCAAGTCATAGCCCGTCAGCCAGGCGATGACGGTATCCACCTCTTCCTTTGTGCGGCCCTTGCGCTGGGCCTTTTGCACCAAAAGCGGGTATACCTTGGCAAACTGCATATCGAAAATGGATTGTCTGGGCATAGGCACCTCCTGGAATGCTTTTTAGGGCTTCGCCGCAGCGCGGCCAAGACAGAGCATCAAAAAAGCCGGTCCTGCGGATTGAAGATGAAAGGGCTGCGGCCTTTTCATACTTTCCTGGGGTTTGTCGATAGTCTGGGCGCTGTCTCACATTCTGTAAAAAATCGCACAAACGCAGCAT
>CAMOHY010000096.1 GCA_946615495.1 uncultured Clostridia bacterium | reverse complement strand
AGGACGTGGACAAGATCGCCGCCGAAAAGGAAAAGGAGATCATGGAGGTCTGATGCAGGATATTTTGGGCCGGCCCGTGAGGGAGGCCCTTTCTTCCCTTCCCGCGGGGGAGGCTGCGCCCCGGATATTGGAAACCGCCGCCCCCCGCCGGGATGGGCAAGCCCGGCAGGAAGGCACGCTGCGGGTGGTGGCCTGCCGGGAAGGAGTATGGATTGCGGCCCGTTTTCTGGACGGCGCGCCGCAAAAGAAAGAGGAAGCATGAAAAACGCCTCCCTGCCCCGGCACGTGGCCATCATTATGGATGGCAACGGCCGTTGGGCCAAACAGCATAAATTGCAAATCGCCCTGGGGCACCGCCGGGGCGTGGAAACGCTGCGCGCCATTATCCGCGAAAGCAGCGATTTGGGCATTGAGGCCCTGTCGCTGTACGCGTTTTCCACGGAAAACTGGCGGCGGGACCCTCAGGAGGTGGAAGCCCTGATGGGGCTTCTGCTGGAATTTTTTACTTCCGAAATCGACGAATTGGATCAAAACCGCGTCTGCATCCGCATTTTGGGCGATAAGGACGGCATGCCCGAAAGGCAGCGGCAGGCCCTCGTCCAAGCCGAAGAGCGAACGAAGGAAAACGGCGGGCTCAAGCTCAATATCGCCATTAACTACGGCGGCCGGGCGGAATTGGTCCGCGCTGCCCGCCTGCTGGCGGAGCAGGCGGCGCGGGGAGAAATTGCCCCGGAGGATATCAATGAAGAAACGCTCTCCCAAGCGCTGTATACCCACGGCCTGCCCGATGTGGACCTTTTGATCCGTACCAGCGGAGAAATGCGGCTGAGCAATTTCCTTTTGTACCAGTGCGCGTACGCGGAATTTGAATTTCCCGCCGTGCTGTGGCCGGATTTTGATTTAAACGCCTATCACGAAGCGCTGGACGCCTTTGCCCGGCGCGACCGGCGCTTTGGAGGACGGAAAGCATGACCCAGCGAATCGTAACCGGCGTGTGCCTCATCGGCGTTCTGGCGCTGGCCCTGTGGGCGGGGGGTCTGGTGTTTTCCGTGGCGTATATGCTTACCATTTGTATGTCCATGCACGAAATGCTCAAGGCCATGGGCGAAGCGGGCCACCGGCCCGTGCAGTGGCCCTGCTGGCTGTGCGTGGCCCTGTCCATCCCGCTGTATCATTATGTGGGCAGCGTCGTTTTGCTCATGCCGCTGGTGGGCGGCGCGTATATGCTCATTGCCGCCATGGTCATTTTCCGCACGGAGCCCAAATTGGAGGATATTCTCATGTCCGCCCTGCCCTTGATCGGCGTGCTGCTGCCGGGCATGTGCATGCTGGGCCTGCAAAAGGCGCCGGGCCGGGCCAACCAATTGCTTTTGACGCTGCTGGCCTTCGGCGTGCCCCTGGCGGGGGACACCATGGCTTACTTTATCGGCAGCCGGTGGGGCAAGCGCAAGCTTTGCCCGGCGGTGAGCCCCAATAAATCCATAGAAGGCGCCGCCGCCGGTTTGGTGGGCAGCATTCTGTTTGCCATGCTCACGGCGGGGGCGGTGGCCATTTTCGCGCCCATCCCGCCCTTCTGGCATTTTCCCATTTTGGGGCTGCTGGGCGGCGTGGCCGGTCAGGTGGGCGATCTGTTCGCCTCCCTCATCAAGCGCCACTGCGGCATTAAGGATTTCAGCAATATTTTTCCCGGCCACGGCGGCATGATGGACCGGCTGGACAGCGTCTACTGGGCCACGATCATCATGTATGTGTATTTGAACCTGGCCGTCACCACGTTTGTATTGCCCGCTTGATGCGCGCGGAGGACGGAGCGCGGCGGTGACTGTAGGGGGGACGGCGTTCAGCGCTCCTCTCCGCCGCCCGCGTTTTTTTCTTTGAATGCAGCAAGCAGAAGAGGTTGATTATGCGAGGTATTGCGATCTTGGGCAGCACCGGTTCCATCGGGCGGCAGGCGCTGGAGGTTATAGCCCTTCATCCTGACCGTTTTTTTGTAACCGCCCTGACTGCCCACAAAAACGCGGCGCTTTTGTTTGACCAGGTGCGGTCCTTCCGTCCCCGGCTGGCGGCGCTGACGGGCGTTTCTTCGCCCGTGCCCATTCCCGATGATCTTTCCTTCTGCTCCTTCCGTTTTGGCCCCAAGGCCCTGGAGGAAGCGGCCAGGGAGGCGGAAGGGCAGGATGTGCTGGCCGCGGTGGTAGGCGTGGCGGGGCTGAAGGCCGTTATGGCCGCCAGGGCGGCGGGCAAGCGGGTGCTTTTGGCCAACAAGGAAACGCTGGTGGCCGGGGGAGAAATGGTGATGAACGCCTGCCCCGCGGGCACCCTATTGCCCGTTGACAGCGAGCACAGCGCCATTTTTCAGTGCCTCCAGGGCGCTGGACCCAACCGGTACGAGCAAATTTTGCTCACGGCCTCCGGCGGCCCCTTCCGCACCTGGGAAAAGGAAAAAATAAAGTCCGCCACGGTGGAGCAGGCCTTGGGCCACCCCACCTGGAATATGGGCGCGAAAATCACGGTGGATTCCGCGTCCATGTTCAATAAAGCGCTGGAGATCATCGAGGCCAAATGGCTGTTTTCCGCCCGGCCGGAACAAATCCAGGTGGTGGTGCACCCCCAGAGCATCGTGCATTCCGCCGTCAAATTCCGGGATGGGGCGGTGATCGCCCAGCTGGGCGCGCCGGACATGAAGGTGCCCATCCTTTACGCCATGAGCTATCCGGACCGGCTGCCCACCGGCGGCAAGGAATTGGATTTGTTCGCCGTGGGCCAGCTCACCTTTGAGCGGCCGGACGCGGAAAAATTTCCTGCCCTGCGCATGGCTTACCAGGCGCTGCGCCAGGGCGGCGCGGCCTGCTGCGTGCTCAACGCCGCCAACGAGGAGGCCTGCTTTGCTTTCCTGGCGGGCAAAATTCCCTTCGGCCGCATTCCGGAAATCGTGGACGCCGCCTTGCAGCGGCACGCGTCCCTCCCTGCCCGCAGCCTTTCCGATATCGACCGCGCCGACGCCCTGTCCCGCGAATGCGCAAAAGCCATGATTCAGGCAACCGGCGCATAAAATAGGGAGAATCAGGAAAGGTTGGCAGGGGAGGGAAAAAGCGAACAGAGCGCAGAGAGCAGAGTACGGGTTTATATTATCAATAGGCCTTACTCCTTTGCGGAAAAAATAAACTGTACTTTGCACCCTGAAAACTGCACGCTATCGCTATCTCCCCCCTCACTCTTTTAAAGGAGGCTCCATGACCACGACGCTGTATATCCTGGCCGCTATCATCATGCTGGGCATTATGGTGACGGTGCACGAGGCCGGGCATTTTCTGGCCGCCCGGCTGACGGGCATTCCGGTGAAGGAATTCGCCATCGGCTTTGGCCCGAAGCTTTTTTCCTGGAAAAGCAAAAAATATGAAACCCAGTTTTGCCTGCGTCTTATTCCCGCGGGGGGCTACTGCATGTTTTACGGGGAGGATGACCCCGACGAGAAAAAGACCAAGGACGATCCCCGTGTGATGAGCAAATATCCCGTGGGCCGGCGGCTGCTGACCGTGCTCATGGGCCCGGTTATGAATTTTGTGCTGGCGCTGGCCGTGGCCACCGCGCTTTACGGCATGACCGGGGAGGACACCCAGGGCTATTTTGAGCCGCCGCAAATCAGCGCGGTGGAGGCGGAGAGTCCCGCCGCACAGGCGGGCATTCTGCCCGGCGACCGCATCGAGACCGTCAACGGCGAAAGCGCCGTGGGCCTGACCGAGAGCGGAGACAATTACCGGGTCAGCGCCTTGATAAACACCTATCAGGAGGGCGGCGCGCCGCTGCTGCTGGGCATCCGCCGGGGCGGGGACAGCGTGCAGGTTCAGCTGTCTCCCCGGTTCAGCGAGAAAGAAAACCGCTATCTCATCGGCGTGCAGCTGAATTCCGGCTATGTGCCGGGGTACACGGCGGTGTCCCTTCCCCGCGCTGTGCAGCTGGGCGCAAGCTACTGCGTCCGGGCGGGCGGCGCCATCCTGGGAGGATTGAGGGACCTGATTACCACCGGCGCGGGGCTGGACCAGACCAGCGGCCCGGTGGGCATTGTAAAGCTCATCGCGGAGGAAACCCAGAAATCCGCCGCGGAATCCCAGCGGGAGGCCATCCTTACCTATGGCGAGCTGCTGGTCATGATCTCGGTGAATTTGGGCCTGTTTAACCTCATCCCCATTCCCGGCCTGGACGGCAGCCGCATCGTGTTTTTAATCATCGAGGCTATCCGCCGCAAGCCCGTTCCCCAGAAGGTGGAGGCCTATGTGCATATGTCCGGCTACCTGCTGCTGATGGGGCTGATGGTGGTAATGACGTACAAGGACATTCTGCAATTTTTCCATTAAAAGATTTCATCTTCATGACTGTGAGTTTACGGAGGGGCCTATGGGCGCAAAGGTACAGGTAAAAGCGGGCAGCGTGCTGATTGGCGGCGGCGCGCCCGTGTCCATTCAATCCATGACCAATACGGATACCCGCGATGTGGGCGCGACCTTGGACCAGATCAAGCAGCTGTCCGCCGCGGGGTGCGACCTGGTGCGCATTTCGGTGTACGACCGGGCCTGCGCCGGGGCGGTGCGCCGCCTGGTGGACCAAAGCCCGGTGCCGCTGGTGGCGGATATCCACTTTGACCACACCTTGGCCATCGCCGCCATGGAAAACGGCATTCATAAGCTGCGCATCAACCCAGGCAACATCGGCAGCGCCGAAAAGGTGCGCAAGGTGGTGGACTGCGCCAAAATGCACCATGTGCCCATTCGCATCGGGGTCAATTCCGGCTCCTTGGAAAAGGATATCCTGGCCCGCCACGGCGGGGTGACGCCGGAGGGCATGGTGGAAAGCGCCTTGGGCCATGTGAAGCTGCTGGAGGACGAGCATTTTCACGATATCGTGATTTCCCTGAAGGCCAGCGACGTGCCCACCACCGTGCAGGCCTACCGGCTCATGCACGATACCTGCGATTATCCCCTGCATTTGGGCGTTACCGAGGCCGGGCTGCCGGGCCAGGGCACGGTGAAAAGCGCTATCGGCATCGGGGCTCTTTTGCTGGACGGCATCGGCGACACCGTGCGCGTGTCCCTCACCAGCGACCCGGTGGACGAGCCCCGCGCCGCTCTGGATATCCTGCGGGCGTTGGGCTTGCGCAAGGGCATCCGTTTCGTTTCCTGCCCCACCTGCGGCCGCACCCAAATCAACGTGGTGGAAATTGCCCAGCGGGTAACGAAGGAATTTTCCGATGTGGATTTGCCCGTCACCGTGGCCGTGATGGGCTGCGTGGTCAACGGCCCCGGCGAAGCCCGCGACGCGGACATCGCCCTCTGCGGCGGCAAGGACTGCGGCGCGCTCTACGTTCATGGCCAGTTTGTGCATAAGCTTACCGGCGACTTGACGGAAGGGTTTGTAAAAGCGGTAAAGGAATATATTCGGCGTCTTTCTGCATAAAGGACTTTGAGGCGAGCTGGACCCTGAGAGGAATTTCATCCATGAACGATTACAGCAAGCAGCATAAAAAGGCCTGGGAATTCGACGCGTACAATTTTTGGCTTGAGCATTCCGGCACGCCGGAGGAAAGGGCCAAACAGGATGCTGAAAACCCCAAAGCCATGCTTCGGCGGTATGCGGCGTATTTTGACCGGTTTGAAGGCGTCAAGATTGCCAATATATGCGGCTCCTGCGGAAAGAAAGCAATTCCCCTCGCTTTGCTTGGCGCGGATGTAACGATATTCGATATTTCCGAGGCCAATAAGCGGTATGCTCTGGAAACGGCACAGGCCGCCAAAGTTCAAATTGGCTTTGAAGTGTGCGATATATTGGAAATGGATCAGTCAAAATATGAAAGATATTTTGATGTGGTCTTTATGGAAGGAGGGATCCTTCACTATTTTCATGATATTGATGAGTTTATGAAAATTATGTACGCGATTCTGAAACCTGGCGGCAAAATGATTTGCAGCGACTTTCATCCCTTCACCAAGATTATGGACGCGCTCAAGCTGGGAACACCCACGATGAACTATTTTTCAACGGATGTGTTTGAGGGAGAAATGGCTCACGCGCGGTTTTATGCTGAAGAAATCCGCCGCCAAATTCCCAAGTGCAGCTACAGAAAGTATACCATCAGCGAGATTATCAACGCCATCATCCGTCAAGGCTTTACCCTGAAAAGGTTTGACGAGCACCCGGCCTGGGATAACGAAAGCCTGCCCGGTGAGTTTACAGCCATCGCGATAAAATAGTTTGACAAATCAACCAAATGAACAGGAATCATCCATGACATACGAAGAATTGCTTCGCAGCGTCACCCAGGCGCTGCCCGATACGGAAGGCAAAATCGCCATTGAGCGGGTGCGGTTTTGCAAGAGTGAAAACAAGGCGTATTTTTCCTTTCTCTCCGATGTGCTGATTGGCGAGAAGGGTTTTTTCGTCATGAAAAACGCCCTGGGCCGGGCCTTTCCTGGGCTGAAATTTTCCCTTCGGGTGGCGTCTCCCGCCTTGGCCAAGGAATTTTTGCAGAACCCGGACAAGTATTCCGCCCCGCTGAACCATTTTTTGATCCGGCATTATCCGTCTGTGGCTTCCTGGGAATACGATATGCGCTGGGTGCCCGGCAACGGGCGGGTGACGCTGGAAATGCCCGATGAATTTTCCATGCGCTATTTGGAAAAGCAGGGCGTGCAGGAGCAGCTTGCAACCGTGATCCACGATGTGTTCAGGCTGGACACGGAGGTGGGACTGCGGGTGTGCGGCGACGAGGAAAAGCGGCTGCGGGAATTGCAGCAGGAGCGTCAGGAGCAGGACCGGGTGGCCGCCGAGCGCGCCCAGCGCTATGAAGAAATTGCCGCCCAGATCAAGCAGGAGGAAAAACCGCCGGAAAAGAAGGACGACCGCATCAAGGGCCGCGCCATTGGCGACCCGCCCGTGCCCATTCGGGAGCTGACGGACGATACGGGCCTGGTGGTCATCCGGGGCAAGGTGCTGTCCGTGGAGGACAAGGAAATATCCGGCGGCGAAATGGTGCTGCTTTCCTTCCTGGTAACGGACTTTACCTCCACCATCCGCTGCAAGGCTTTTTTGCGCTACCACGCCAGGGCCCGCAAGGACGAGGCGCCGCCGCCCATCACCGATGAAGAGCGGGAAGCGGTGCGCAAGGTGGTGAAGGCCATCAAGCCGGATATGGGCATCCTGGTGCGGGGCGATACCCAGTACGACAAATTTTCCCACGAAACGGTGGTCATGGTGCGGGATATTTCCTCCTGCGAGCTGCCCGTGCGCATGGATACCGCCCCCGAAAAGCGGATTGAACTGCACCTGCACACCCAGATGAGCAATATGGACGCCGTGTCCTCCGCCTCCGCCCTCATTGAGCGGGCGGCCAAATGGGGCCATGAGGCCATCGCCGTCACCGACCACGGCGTGGTGCAGGCCTTCCCCGAAGCCTTCGGCGCGGCGAAAAAGTACGGCATCAAGCTGCTGCCCGGCGTGGAGGGGTATTTGACCGACGACGACCAGGTCGTTACCGGCGACGGCGATTTGCCCCTGGATACGCCCATCATTGTGCTGGACTTTGAAACCACCGGCCTCAACACCGCCAAGGACCGCATCATCGAAATCGGCGCGGTGAAGCTGGCCCACGGCCAGGTGGTGGACAGCTA
>CAMOHY010000095.1 GCA_946615495.1 uncultured Clostridia bacterium | reverse complement strand
CGAATACGCGGAGCGTATCGCCAACGTTGAAGCTGGGCAGATCGGTACGGAGCTGCGCCTGTTCGATCGAACGGATGATTTCGCTCATGAATGGTGTCCTCCTTCCCTCATAGACGTTCATGCGCGGCAATTCTTTGCCCGCAGCGGACCGCCCGTTAGTCACAACAGATGGATTATACCACATCCTCCCCCGCGAATGCAAGGGCTTTTTGAAATTTTTTGTTTGGGAGGATCAAAGCCTGTTTTTAGCCTTGCCAATGAAGAAGATGTCAGAAAAAGTATGCCTTTCTTACGAAATGAGCGCTTCCCGGCATTGGCCCGGAAGCGCCATTTTTCAAGAAATTGATCGGCCGGAGGCCGCCTTTTCTGGCCCGGCGGTATAGCGCCGTTTTGTTACAGCAGGCTGGCCGCCGCTTTATCCACCAGAATGGTGGCGTGGGGATGCAGCCGCAGAATGGAGGCCTGCACCTTGGGGGTAACGTTGCCCTTCACAGTATCGTGAATGGCCTGGGCCTTATCCTCGCCCATAGCGATGAGCACCACTTCTTTGGCCTGCATGATGCCGCCGATGCCCAGGCTAATGGCCTTCCGGGGCACCTGGTCCTCGCTGTCGAAGAAGCGGCGGTTGGCCTGAATGGTGCTTTCGGTCAGGTTTACGATCTGGGTGCCGTAAACGAATTGCTCCGCCGGCTCGTTAAAGCCGATATGCCCGTTGCGGCCAATGCCCAGCAGCTGCATGTCGATGCCGCCCGCCGCGCGGATGGCCGCGTCATACCGGGCCGCTTCCGCCCACAAATCCTCGGCGTTGCCGTTGGGAACATGGGTTTCCTTCATATTGATGGAATTGAACAGATTATCCTTCATGAACTGATGGTAGCTTTCCGGATGGGTTTCCGGGATGCCCACGTATTCATCCAGGTTGTAGCTGACGCACTGGGAAAAATCGATGAGCCCGGCTTTGTACCATTCAATCAGCTGCCGGTAGCAGCCAAGAGGAGAAGAACCGGTGGCCAAACCCAGCACGCTGTCCGGCTTTTTCATCACCTGCGCGGCAAACAGCGTAGCCGCCGCCTGACCCACCTGCTGGGCGTTTTCAAAGACATGAACCTGCATAACCCCGCCTCCCAAGAGATAGTTTGTTCGCTTTCCATTTGTTGTTCAATGATGGGGTCCCGCCGTTTCCCGCGGGATCAGCCTGCACGCGCCGCGGTTTCCCCCGCGCGTTCAATTTTATTATACCATAATTTCCTGTGTCTTAGCAAGCTTTTTTGAACACATTTGAAATCTTTCGCTTTTTTTCGACGTTTTTTTATTTTTTCTTTTCAAATCAGTCTTTTCTGCGCGGCAAAAAAATTTATAACATTTTTACAAAATTGTTGCGAACTGTTTCAAAACCACTGTACTTGGGGGCCCTGCTTATGCTATAATAGATAAGTGACCGACGCGCAGGGCGCCCGGTCCGCCTTCAAAAAATACGGAAGCGCTTATTTGCGTGCGCCAAAATGCGGCCAAAGAAGTGCCTCTGGCGAAAAGCCGGAAGAAAAAAGGATGAATTTCCATGGTTCAATCGTTGATATTGGCGTCCTCCTCCCCCCGCCGCCGGGAGCTGATGGGCTATACGGGCGTGCCTTTTGAAGTCCTCACCGCTGACGCGGAGGAATTAAAGAGCGGGGAACCGGCGGCCCTGGTAATGGAAAACGCCCGGCGAAAGGCCCAGGCCGTGTGGGACCAGAACCCCGGCCGCGTAGTGCTGGGGGCCGACACCATTGTGTACCAAAACGGCCGGGTGCTGGGGAAGCCCAAGGACCGCCGGGAGGCCGAAGAGATGATTCGCCTCCTCTCCGGCAATTGGCACACGGTGTACACCGGCGTTTGCGTTATCAACGCCAAAGGCGAAGCCGACGTACGCTTTGACCAATCCAGCGTGCAGTTTGATGATTTGGAGGAAGACGCCATCGCCCGCTACGCCGCGGATGATGAACCCATGGACAAGGCCGGCGCTTATGCCATTCAGGGAAAGGGCGGCATGTTTGTGCGCCGCATCGAGGGCAGCTATTCCACGGTGATCGGCCTGCCCATGCACCTGGTGCGCCATATGCTGCTGCGCGCCGGAGTGCCTTGCTGAAAGAAGAACAGCTGATTTTATTAGGGATGGGTAGGATGAAGATATATGGCCATCGTCGCACCGGATATCGGAATTGACCTGGGCACGGCCAACACCCAGGTGTACGTAAAGAAAAAAGGAATTGTAATCAATGAACCCTCTCTGCTGGTAGTGGACCGGGGCGGCCGCCACGCCGTGCGCGCCATCGGGGAGGAAGCGCGGGTGATGCTGGGCCGCACCGCGGCGGATGTGGTGGCCGTACGCCCCATGGCGGACGGCATGATCCGGGATTTTGATATGACCCAGTATATGCTGCAATATTTTGTGCGCAAGGCCATCGGCGTTTCCCGCCTGGTAAAGCCCCGCGCCATTATGACCATTCCCTGCCGGGTGTCGCCCATTGAGCGGCGGGCGGTGCGCAAGGCCGCCATGTACGCGGGCATTCGGGAAAACCAGCTGCACCTGGTGGAAAAGCCCTTCGCCGCGGCCATCGGCTCCGGCCTGCCGGTGTTTGAGCCGGTGGGCAGCATGGTGGTGGATATCGGCGGCGGCACCACGGAGGCGGCCGTTATCAGCCTGGGCGGCATCGTGGTGTCCCGGTCCATCCGCATCGGCGGCATCAAAATGGACGAGGCCATCGTGGCCTACATCAAGCGCGAATTCAACATGCTCATCGGCGACCGCACCGCCGAGGACGTAAAGACTGCCCTGGGCTCCGCCCTGCCCTTAAAGGAGGAGCGCCGGGTGCTGGTGCGGGGCCGGGATATGATTACCAATTTGCCCCAAACGGCGGAAATTTCCTCCACTCAGGTGTATGAAGCCCTGAAATCGCCCTGCCAGGCCATTTTGGCGGCCATCCAGCATGTGCTGGAGCGCACGCCCCCCGAACTGGCTGGCGACGTGATGAAATCTGGCATCCACTTGACCGGCGGCGGCTCTCAGCTTTTTGCTCTGGACCAATACATCGCCTCTGAGTTGGATATGCCCGTGCTCCTGGCCCGCGACCCGATGAGCTGCGCGGCCCTTGGCGCCGGACATTTGGCAGATAATATCGAGCTTTTGCACCGCATCGGCAAATCCAGCTTCCTGCGGGAGGAAGACGAGGAGTAACGCATGGCAAGAAATCAGGACCGGCAATTTTCCGAAAGCGAAAACCTGAACGCCAGGGATATGGGCGCCCAGCCTCCGGAAGCGGAGGAAAGGCTGCCCGCCTGGGCGCAGAAAATACAAACAGAAGCGGAGGAGGAAGCCCCCGCTTCCTTTGACGCCCCGGAAGAGGAAAAACCGGAAGAAAGGCCCGAAGCGCCAAGGCCCTCCTTGGAGGAAGAGGAAGAAACAAACGCTCCGATAGCGGAGGAAAGCAGCGTTTTTTCCTCCCGCGAGGAGGAAGCGGACCAGGCCTGGGCGCGGGAAGCCCAGCGGGTGGAGGGCGGCCAATTCCGCCGCCGCACCGCCGCCCCGGATGCAGGAGCGTCCCCTAAAAACAGCAAAAAAGCCGCCAAGAGCAGAAAAAACGGAAAAAAGAAGGACGGCAAGAACCGGAAAAAGAAAAACGCCTCCCGCGAGGAGGAGCGTCGCAGCTTCGTTAAAATGATGGCCATCGTGGTCATTTGCGGCACGCTGTTCATCATGGTCGCGCTGATGATCGTTTCCAATTTCGTTTCTTCCCCCCTCCTGGCCCTGCCGCGCAGGCTGGTCAACGCCGTGGTGACGCCGGTGCAGTCCACCTTTTCCACCATCACCGACAGCGTGGTCACGTATCTGCGCACGCTGAAAATCCGCGGCAACCTGGAATATGAATACGAACAGCTGCTCATCCAATTGGACGACATGGCCAACGATACCGCCCGCATGCAGGAGCTGATTCACGAAAACGCCGCCCTGCGGGATATTTTGCAGGAGCAGGAAGGCAACCGGGATATGAACGGCCTGTTTGCCCAGGTGATTGGCACGGAGGGCGGCAACTACTTTTCCACCCTGACGCTGAACGTGGGCTCCTCCGACGGCGTGGCCGATTACATGGCCGTGGTGGACAACGGCGGCCTGGTGGGCGTTACCTACAACACCACGGAGCGTTCCTGCAATGTGCGCTGCATCATCAACAGCGACTGCACCGTGGCCGGCCTTGTCCAGTCCAGCCGGGACCAGGGCAGCGTGAAGGGCACCCTGGGCACCAACGGGGAGCCCATGTGCCGCATGTATTACCTGCCGGACAATTCCCTGCCCCGCCCCGGCGACGTGGTGGTCACCTCCGGCGTGGGCCTGGAATTCCCCAAGGGCATTCCCATCGGCTATATCCGGGAAAGCACCCGCGGCATGGAGGACAACAAATCCTACGTGGTGCTGGAGCCGGTGGTGGATTTTCAGCATTTGGAATACGTGACCGTGTACCGCTACCGCCCCTCCTACGCGGAAAACGCCCAGGCGCGCAGCAGCTCCTCCCAGAGCATCGCGCTGGAGCCGCTGGTCACGGCCCGGCCCATTCCCAGCTTTGAAATGGAAGGGCTCAGCGACTTTATGTACAGCGCCACCGCCGCGCCGGACGCCCAGGAGGAAACTCCCGCGCCCACCAGCGCGCCGGGCATAACCCCCGCGCCTACCGCTACCCCGGACCCCAACGCGACCCCCGTTCCGGATAACCTGGAATACCACGTGGCGGACCGCACCGGCGCTACGGCCACGCCGTCGCCCCGGCCCACCTTTACCCCCACGCCCTCGCCGGAGCCTACTGCGGACGCGGGCGCCATGACGGTGGAGGATGACGAGTGAAGGCATTGAAAAGGGCCCTGAAGGCGCTGCTCATTACGGTGCTGGCCTATTTGGTCCAGGTATGCGTAATGAAATATCTGGCTTTTCAGGGCATTATGGGCAGCGTGGTTTTTGCCGCGCTCGCCATCATCATCGTTTCCTGCGGGAAAAAATACGCCTTCTGCGCCTCCTGCCTGATTGGCATGATGATGGAAAGCATGCTATCCAACGTGCCCGCGCTGTATGTGATCGCCTATCCGGTCATTACCATGCTCTGCGCCCAGTATTTTGCCGATATGAGCGACCGGCAGCTGGAGCGCCGCCGCATGATGGCTGAAAGCCGCAAGGTGCGCATCAGCGAAGGCCGGGGCAAAGAGCATTGGTGGCACCGCTTTATGATGCGCTACCGGGAAACCGATCTGCCCCCCATCGTGCGCATCCCCGCCTGCGCGGGCTTGATGGACGTGCTGCTGAACATCGTTTTGGCGGCGTATATGTATTTGATCGGTGAAGATATCGGCTGGATTCATTTGGTCCGGCTGGCAGCCTCCGCGCTCTACACCATGGCGCTGTCGTTGGTTTTGATGGTGCCGGTAAGGTACGTGCTGGGCATGTACCGGCGCAGGAGGGCCCAGGAGGGAGGTGAACTGCTGTGAAGGATGAATTGCGCTCTTCCCGCAAAAGCCGGGGAAAGGACCGCAAAATGAACGCGCGGTTTCTGGTGTTCCTGGTGGGCGTTATGGGCATGTTTGGGGTGCTGTTTTTCGGGCTTTACCGCCTGCAGATTGAGCAGGGCGAGGAATACGCCGCCGCCACCGCCAGCCAAAGCATCAAAAGCATCGCCGTAAAGGGCAGCCGCGGCATGATTACGGACATCAATTCCGTGGTGCTGGCCAAGAGCGAAAAAGCCTATAACGTAACCTTTTACCGCGAAAACGAGGATTGGGATTACCCCACCAAGCAGCTGCTGGAGGCCATTGGCATCATTGAAAGCTACGGCGGCAAAATTTCCGTCACCTCCCCCATCATCCGCGATGAGGAAACCGGGGCCTGGGAATTCAACTTCGGCGACGGCATTTCCCAAACCGCCTGGGACACCCGAAAGCAGTATTTTTACGATAACAACTACGTCAGCAGCTCCCGCTACCCCACGGCGGAGCTGAGCTTCAATTTCCTCTGCCGCCGCTTTGGCTTTACCGCCCTGACCGACGGCCGCTATCTGCTGGCCCTGGACAAAAACGGCAATTCCGTGATCCTGGACCCGGAAAAGCTGGTAAACACCCTGACCGACGGGGAAGGCCAGGTGACGCAGAAGATTGTGAACCTGAACCTGATCGATCCCGACGCCGTGGCGGAATACCAGGTGGTAAACGAGGAAAAGGTGCTGCAGGTCATCGCCATCAACACCACCATGCAGGATAACGCCTTCCTCTCCCTCCCCGTGCCTATCGCCGAGGACGTGAGCTACGAAACGGTGAGCGAAATCGAGGGCCGCAGCATGTCCATGCCCTGGGTGGGCGTCACCATGGGCGATAAGCGGGTGTACCCCAACGGCTCCCTGGCCGCCACCATCATCGGTTACACCGGCAAAATCCAGAACGCGGAATATTATTTCAGCGACCTGCAGCCCGCGGGCTACGCCATGAACGATTACATCGGCCAGGCAGGCATCGAGGCCAGCATGGAAAACTGGCTCACCGCCAATATTACGGACCGGCAGGGCGCGCGGGTGGTGGAGGTGGACCCCCAGGGCAAGGTAACGCGGGAGCTTTCCTACATCGCCCCCCAGGACGGCAACACCGTCAAGCTCACCATCAACGCCCAGTATCAGGCCGCCGCGGAGCGCTATATCCGCGATAACGTGAATTTTACCCGCAATTTGCAGGAAAAGCGCATGCAGGAGCCGGAATGGCTGGAAACCTATAAGGACAAAATCGCCGTTCGTGACTGGGAGGAATTTCCCATTCAGCTGGCCACCACCGGCGTGCTCATCGTGATGGACCTGCGGCCCGGCAACGCGGGCAACCTGCTGGCCCTGGCCCAGTACCCCAATTACGATTTGAACGCCATGGTGCAGGGCGGCGACGCCGCCATCCAAATCGTGCAGGACGAGCGGGGCCTGCTCATGAATTACGCTATCCAAACCCGCGCCGAGCCCGGCTCCATTTTCAAAATCTGCACCGGCCTGGCCGGCCTTACCAACGGCGCCCTGACCCCGGATGAAACCATCAGCGACGGCGGCCGGTTCGACTGGTACACCAAGGTCAAAGAGGACATGCCCAAGTGCTGGACCAGTTCCCCGGAAAACCACAAGGATTTGAACATCGCCGGCGGGCTGAAAAACTCCTGCAACTATTTCTTCTACACCGTGTCCGGCCGGCTGTACAACAATTTCCCCGGCGAGGAAAGGCTGTATAAGTACGCCGCTCAAATGGGCCTGACCAGCAAAACGGGCATCGATTTGCCCGGCGAATTGCGGCCCATCGTGGGCAACCAAACCAACCTGTACGACCCCACCGTGAGCCTGCAGGAGCAAATGACCTCCACCCCCATTCTGGTGGCGGCCTCCCTGAAAAAGCACATTTCCAATTTCGCCGCCAGCTACGGCATCACCTATGACGAAGCCCGCCTGGACAAGTGCATCAAGCAATTGATGGATATGGCCATCAACACCCCGTCCTCTGACGACTGGGTGCCCAACGCCCGGCCCATATTCATGTCCGAACTGGGCATGACCCGCAACATGGTCATGCAGGCCGCCCTGATGACGGATATGTGGAACTATCTGAACACCATCAAATGGGGCGGCAGCCAGGAGAT
>CAMOHY010000094.1 GCA_946615495.1 uncultured Clostridia bacterium | reverse complement strand
TTTCTCCATCACCTGGGCGTAGGCGGCAAAAGACAGGCTGATAATCGGCAGCGGCATACACCAGGGCAGAATGCGGAAGCCGTCCACCGTCATGCTATACACCGGGGAGGACAAATCCCTGCAGAACAGGCGCGTAAACGGCACGGCCAGAAGGCACAGCAGAGCGGCAATGCAGGTCATGATAATCATTCCCCGCTTCAAAAGAACCTTCATGATGTCGATCAGGGAACGGCGGTCCCCCTCCCCTCTGTTGATGGCAAAAACCATCCGGCCTACGGCTACCATGCCGAAGGGAACCGCCCAAAAAATAGCCAAAAGCGAATTGGAGGCGGCAAAGGAGGCCAGGGCCGCGCTGCCCACATAGAAAGGCTTCGGCGCCGGAAACCAAAAGAGGCGGCCTCCAAGCCCATTTTCAAATGAAATTGGCCTGATATGCTGCAAATTGGCGCATTCAGCCCTCCCAAATTTCGCCTTCCCAATCCCCGTTTCCTCTTCCCCTGCGGCGAAGGGAATGGCTTCGATGGAAGCATGCGTCGCACAGGGGATAAGGCCAGTTCCAGGGCAGGCGTTTTTTGCAGGAGCGGCAGGTTTTCTGCATCAGCTTTTGGGTGGAAAGGATATGAATGATGCCCTTGGAAATCAAATCCTTCCGGCGCTGAATTTCCTCCAGGATGCTGTCCGGCTCCTCCAGGAACAGCCGGGTGTAATTGTAATACAGGTCGCACCGGCGATAGTCCGCCTCCAGCGCGTCCAGCATTTGAATGGTGCACTCCTCCGGGTCCATCAGCCCCGGAATTTCCTGGAGCACTTCAATGTGCTCCCCCATGCTTTCCGCGTGGTACATGTTTTTCCAGCGTGCCAGCAAATCCGTTTCCGTTTCGTCAAAGGGAATGCACACAAAGCGGTAAAGCAGTTCCTTGTCCGTGCGCTTGGTTTCCATCATGCCCGCCAGCGCGGCCATGCGCACGGTGGACGCTTTGGAAAAAAAGCTTTTATCCTGCATGGCGATCCATTGATTGATGATCTGCGTCAGGGGCAGCGGAATGCCCAGCAGCGATTCAGGAAAACGGATAATGGCTTCGGTCAGGGGAAGAAGCGGCTTGCTCAGAGCGTGGGCCACCATGCCCTTAAAGCCATAAGCGTTCACATACCCCACATCATAAATGCCGTACCGCCCGGCCCGGCCGGCAATCTGCTTTATCTCGGCGTTGGTCAGGGTGCGGGTTATGTCCCCGTCGTATTTTTCCGCTTCCAAAAACACCACCCGCTCAATGGGCAGGTTCATGCCCATGGCAATGGCGTCCGTGGAAACCACCACTTCGTTTTCGCCCCGCTGAAAGCGCTCCGCCTGGTCCCGCCGCACATCGGGCGGCAGCGCGCCGTAAATCAGGGACACGCGGTAGCCCAGGCTTCTCAATTCCGCCGCCACCGCGTGCACCCGCGCCTTGGAAAACACGATGAGCGCGTCGCCGGGCCGCACGGAGCCGGGAAACTGGAACCCTTCCTTTTCCACCATGAGCGGCGTCATGCGCTCATGGCGGACGATGGTCAATTCATCCCCGCAATCCAGAATCATCCGGGTCAGCAGCGCTTCGGCGTCAGGGGACGCGCAGGCGTGAATTTCATCGGCGCACAGGCCCAGAATGGCGGCGGTCCAGGCGCCGCCCCGGTCCCGGTCCGCAATCATTTGGCATTCGTCGATCACGGCCACGTCGTAGTGCGTTTTCAGGTCCGCCATTTCCACGGTGGAGGACTGCACCCGGCTGCCCGGCACCCGAATCTGCTCCTCCCCCGTCACCAGGGAGCAGGGCACATCGTCCAGGTTCAAGGTTTCAAACTGTTCCGCGGCCAGCAGGCGCAAGGGGCCCAGGTAAATGCCCTGCCGGGCGCCCCGAAGCCGCCCGACCCCCTCATAGGTTTTTCCCGAATTGGTGGGCCCCAGATGCAGGATGAACCGGCGGCGCATTTGCCGGGCCAAGGGATAAAGATCGCGGTAGTGCTCCGGAATGGCGCTGAGCAGGGCCGAACGCAGCCTGCTTTCCTTGGCAAAGGCGGCGTCCATTTGCCGCTGCAGCTGCTTGAGGGAAGCGTTTTCTTCCAGCAGGCGGCGAAGCCTTTCCGCTGGAAAACGGGCGCGCACCTGGAGGCAGACCTCGTTTTTCGCCCGCTGCACCTCCGCCTTTACCGCCGCGGACACCTTTTCGCCGCTCTTTTGGCGTACGCTGCCGCAGGCCGCCAGGTCCGGGTAGGCCCGGTTGATTTCCCCCTGCAGCGCCGCCGTCAGCGACCGGGGCAGATAAGCCTGGTTCACTATGCCCGCGGGCACGCCCTTTTCAAAGGTGGTGCGCATCACGTAGGGCAGCACCCGCTCCGCCGTTTTTCCTTTCTTCACGGCCTGGGCCAAATTGCCCTTTTGCAGGTACCGCTCCACCTTGCTTTCCGCCACGCCAGTCAGACGCTTCATTTGGGAAGCAAAATACTTTTCCGGCGCTTTCTCTTCCAGCAGCCTTAAGGCCTTTCTCGCCTTTTCCAGCGTCACCCTGGCCCGCTCCACCGAGCGCAAAAAGGCCAGGTCCACATCCCGGCCCGCTTCCAGCTCGCTCTTTATCATGGGATACAGGTCGTCAAATTCTTCCCGGTGAAAATCCAGCGTTATTTCGCCCCGCCGCAGGGCCTGGTATACCTTGTCCCGCCGCTTGAGCTGATAAAGGGCGTTGGAAAAGCTTTGGCCCTGCACATATTTTTCTTTCTCCTCCGCCGTCATGCCCCGAAGCATGGGCTTTGCTTTGTTCAAGGCCTGCTGATAAAGGTAGCTTTCCCGTTCCTTCGCCATGGCCTGGGCGTAAAATAAAAGCGCCTCCTGCTTTTCCAAATCCTCACCCCCTTTTTTCGCATGCTCCGGCTTTATCATTTTGCGCGCTTCAAATGAATCAAAAACAGCCATTTTCATCAAGCGGCGTAAAAAATGCCAGCGTAAAAACGACGCGCCGCACACTATTTACGCGGCGCGTATCTTTATCTATTCGACAAGATCAGATAATTCCCTCCGTTTTGCAAAAAAAGTCCGCGCTGGAGAGGAACACCGGCACCGCCGGGATCAATTGGGTAACGCTGGGCGCCTGAATGCTGGCCAATTGCGCCGCCAGCTGGTAGAACACGGAGTAGGCCAGCCGGGAGGGATAATGATAAATGCTGGCCGTCAGGGTGCCATTTTGGAAATAAGGCAGCAATTCCGGGAACGCGTCCACGCCGATGGTGGTGATTTTGCCGGAAAAGCCCGCGTCCGCCACCGCCTGGCACATGCACAGGGTTTCACGGGTGGAAACGGAAAAAATGCCGCTCAGGGTGTCCAGGCTTTTCAGCATGGAAATCAGCGTGCCGCGCAGCTTGTTCAGGTCATGGTACTCATGAATTTCCAGGGTGGACACCTGGCCGCAGCTTTCCCGCAGCCTTTCCGAAAAATCCAGCACCCGGCGGCGGTGCAGCTCATTATCGTAGGAGCCGCCCAGCAGCAGCGCCTGGCCGCCGGCGTTTTTATGGGCCAAAGCCAAAATATCCGCCGCCAGGCAGCCTGTGCTGACGGAAAAGCGCATATCGTGGGGCGTGCTGCCGGTGTTGATGAAGGAATAAGGAATGCCCTTTTCCTGAAATTGCCGCATGGCCGCCTCAAACCGGGCGTCCCGGTTGGAAACGGTAATCAGCCCCTGGATATCGCCGGATAAGGAAAGGCGATTCAGCGTATCCCAAAAATCATCGGAATGGGTGTTGGCAAATATTTTTTGGAAGCTGATTTGGTACACTGCCAGCTCCCGGCAGGCCAGTTCAACGCCCTGCCACACATACTGATAAAAATACTTGTTGTTTCCCACCGGCTCCGGCAGCACCACCGCAATGGCAATAGGCGGCCTGCGAAGGGCGGAGGCGGCGGCGTTTACGGTGTAGCCGATTTTTTCCGCTTCCTCCAGCACCCGGCGCTGGGTTTCAGGCCGGTAGCCGCCTTTATTGTTCAGCGCCCGCTGCACCGTACCCACGGACAGGTTCAGCCGCTGGGCCAGGTCCTTTAGCGTTGGCTGCATTTTTTCCATGCTTCTTCCTCCCGTTCAGCCCCTGGGGCCGCCCATGGCCAGCCTTTCCGCCTGGGCAATCTGCAAAAGCCGCGGCCAGGCATAGCGAAACAGAGCGGTAAAGGACCGGCAAAAATAGTTTTCTTCTCCCCCCGCGCCCTGCACCCAATCCCTGGGGCAGCCGCCCCGGCACAGGGGAAAGAAGGCGCAATCCGCGCAGGCGGCGGGCTTGCTCCGGCTGCGCTGGATAAAGGCCCGCATTTTTTCGCACGCCATCAGGGCGGAGATTCCCTCCTCCACGCTGCCCAGCCGCCATTCATCCAGCGCGTAAAAATCGCAGGGATACACGCTGCCGTCGGCCTCCACCACCAGGTATCCCCCGCACTGGCCGCAGGAGGCGCAGGTGCTGGGCGGCTGGCCCAGGGCCATATGCACCAAATCGTCAAACAGCCGGACGCTGACGTACCGCCCGGCGCGCCAATCCTGAAACCATTCGTCAAACACGCCGCAAAGGAACTGGCCGTAGGCTTCCGGTGTAAGGGACCATTTCATTTTTCCCCGCGCCGCGCCCAGCGGGTCCAGGCAGGGAATGAACTGCAAAAAGCCCGTATTCAGCGCCTTCAGGGCCCGGTAGGTTTTCTTGGGGCTCCGGGCGGTCAGGCTGTTGACCACGCAAAGAATATTCGCCTCCGCTCCCTTTTCCCTGAGCAGCGCCAAATGCTCCTTCACCCGCCCATAGGTGCCTTGTCCCTGGGCGTCGCGGCGGAAGGCGTCGTGGCTGGATAAATCCCCGTCAATGGAAACGCCGGTGAGAAAACGCTGCCGGGCCAAAAAGGCAGCCCATTCCTCATTCAGGCGCAGGCCGTTGGTCTGCAGGCCCCATTGCACGGTCACGCCGCCGGGGTTCCGCGCCTGCGCCATTTCCACAAAGGAGCGGAAAAAATCGAGGCCCGCCAAAGTGGGTTCGCCCCCCTGGAAGGAAAAGGTAACGCTTCCCCGCTTCTCTACGGAGGAAAAGGCGCTGTCAATCAGCTTTTCCGCCGTTTTCAGCGTCATCATGCCCTTGTTTTTTTCCTGCCGGTGCTCCGTTTCATCCGCGTAGAAGCAGTAGGCGCAGCGCATATCGCACAGGCCGGAGGCGGGCTTAATGAGCAGCGACACGTTTTTCATCCGTTTTTCCCTCGAATCCTTCAAAAATAAGAGTATCTATATACCATGATGCCAGCATCTTTTTATCTCTTTAAAGAGGAGGGGCGGGCCGCCGCAGCGGCCTGCCCCCTCGATTTGATCTGCCAATGCCTTATCAGCGCTGCTGATAGCAGCAGCCTGCTTGAGCGCATCAGAATGCCCCAATGCCGCTGAAAATAGGAGCCTCTGTGCATTTTTTCTGGATAGTGCCGTCATAGCCGCTCATCCTTCCTTTCGCTGGGCGGGAAGTATTTCCGCTTCCGGCTCGTGGGCCAGCGCCATAAAGGCGCGCAGCCTGCGGCGCATGTCCGCCCGAACGGATTCGTATTCCGGCCTGTCGATCAGGTTGACGCGTTCTGCGGGATCTACCTTTAGGTCATACAGCTTATTTTCCACATACACCGGGGCGTAGGGCTCCTCCATGTGGAATTCCGGCGCGCGCACCGCGTATTTAAAATCGGCTGTGCGCACGGTGCGCCCCGTTTCCGCTTCGCTGATTTGGGCATACACGGCGTCGGGCCAGTTTTCCTTTTCCCCCTCCGCCAGCGGCACCAGGGAATGGCCCCGGTAATGATCGGGGGGCTGAACGCCCGCGGTTTCCAGGATGGTGGGCGGCACGTCGATCAGGCTCACCAGCTCGCTGATGCGGCCTCTCCCCCGGAACGGCCCGCCCCAGGCAATGAGGGGCACATGCAGGCAGGCGTCCTCGCAGGAACGCTTGTATTCTGAGTTCCTGGTGCGGAAATGGCTGCCATGATCGGCGGAATAGAAGAACACGGTATTGTCCTTGATGCCCATATCCTCCAGCGTGTCCATCAGCTTGCCCACGTTCTGGTCCAGCAGGTTGCATTGGCCCAGATAATCGGGAAAATTCTCCCGCCAATCCCCGGCGGTGCCCACCAGATCGGGGGGAACGTCATAGCCGGCAAAGCGGCGCTTGCTGTTGTCCGGGCCCTCGTAGCGGTTATGGTCGTTCTGGTGGTGGGGGTCCAATTGAGAAACGAAGAGGAAGAAGGGCCTTTGCTCCTTGCTCTCCGCGTATTGATGCAGAAAATCGATGGCATAGGCGTTGATGCAGTCCACCCGGTGGCCCACAAAATCGTGGCGGTTCATGTCGCCGTCAAACACGTAGCCATTGTAGCCGTGGGAGGTCATTTCCAGGGCGTCCGCCGCCATCCAATACTGGTAGCCGCCCCGGCGCTCCACCGGAACGGCCTTTTCCCGGTAGGAGGCTTCCTCGTTGCTGGCCAGGTGCCATTTGCCCACGTAAGCCGTCAAGTATCCGGCGGCGTTGAGGCGGCGGGCCAGGGTGTCCATGTTTTCGGGAAGAATGCGGTGATTTTTATGGCAGTTCACTTCCGTGGCGTACATGCCGGATTGCAGGCAGGCGCGGGCGGGGCCGCAGACCGGCTGGCAGGTGAAGGCGTTTTCAAACAAGGTGCCCTCCTGCGCCAGCCCGTCCAGCACCGGCGTCACCGGCAGCCGCTGGCCATAGCAGCCCATGGTGTCCCAGCGCTGCTGATCGGAAAAATAAAAGATGATATTGGGTAAAGCCATGTTTTTTCACTCTCCCCTGCCGCAGCAATTCTCTGTAAAGGTGAAAGGCGCGCTTTCTCTCTGGTTATACGGACATCTTTGTTATACACGAAAGCGGCTGCCTTGTCAATAAAAATAACGTTATTTTTATAAATTTTGTCCACAAAATTTCTGAAATAAACAAATTTTAGGTTCATTTTCCGGGCATAATCGCATTTTTTGCTCTTTTTTATATTGAAAAATAAATAACGTTATGCTAATATGCTATGAGAGGAGGATCACGAACATGGATATTACCGATTACAGCGCATGGTCCCATGATGGGCAGGACTGGACGGAGGCATTCCAGCGGGCAATCGGCGCGATGAAAAACCAGGGCGGCGGCGAATTGACGGTTTCTCCCGGCGACTGTCCCGCCGGGCCTATCCGCCCGTTTTTTTCTTCGCAGCGCCTGGAACGTGCGGTTCCAAAATGTTTCCGTGTGCGGGTGAATGGCTGAATGTTGACGAAACGGTGGACTATGCCGTAAAATAAACGGGAAAAGGAGGAAACCCAAGCCGTTCAAGCCCGTCTTACCCAGGAGCTCATCCGCCGCCTCCACGGCGAAGACCTGGATTGGGTCCGGGATGGGCGGCTGGCGGGCTTTGACGCGGGAGAATTCTCCGCTTCTCCCTCCTATGGGCTGTACAATCAGCGCGGGCTGCATTGGCCCCCGCCGGTGAAATATCAGAATCTGGGCAAAACCTAAAGAATCGTTGACAGGAGGCTGTATGGAACAGGAAAAACGCGCCCCGCGCCGTCCTTTGCTAACCCTGTTTCTGAGCATGCTGTATATCAGCGCCTTTACCTTCGGCGGCGGGTTTGTGATCGTTACCTTCATGAAGCGCA
>CAMOHY010000093.1 GCA_946615495.1 uncultured Clostridia bacterium | reverse complement strand
GCGTCCCGGTTCAAAAACCAGTTGGTGCGCTTGATGCCCTGCATGTTGATGTAGCGGTTGAAGGAGCCGGAGGACACCAGGCCGCAGGCTTCCAGGTTTTTGATGTTCATGGTGCCCAGGTTCTTGCGCTTTTTGTTGTTGAACACCTGGGCAAAGTCCAGCTGGCTGTTGGTGAAGGTGTATTCATACTCCATTTTGATGCGGTCCTTGTACAGGAACATGAGCACCGCCAAGCCGCCGAATACCACCAGCTGCACAATCGTAATCACGAATTCCATTCCAAAGCCGTACTGCGCGAGCACGGTGGTAATGGAAGTGAACTGCAAAAACGCCATGAAGCCCATCAAAATCAGCGCCACCCAGGCCAGCATATACGCCACGGTCTGCATGCCCCGGTTCCGCTTCGTTACTACCTGCTCCAAGAATTGATCCATCATTGCCTTGCATCCTCCCTGTTTCTTTCTCAAGCGGCCCTTTTTACGCCGCAATCAGTACGATAATAAGCCCCACGATCAGGCCGCCCGCCACCTCCAGCGGCGTATGGCCCACCAGCTCCTTGAGCTGCTTTTCCGTAATGGGCTTGCCCTCCACCAGCATTTGGGTGAGAATCTGGTTCAGCACCGCGCCCTGGCGGCCCGTTTCCGCGCGCACGCCCATGGCGTCGTAAATCACCACGGCGGCCAGGGCGAAGGCCAGGGCGAAGCTGGCAGAGCTCACGCCCTCATGGATACCAATGGCGAGCATCAGCGAAAATACGAACGCGCTGTGGGAGGAAGGCATGCCTCCCATGCCAAAGCAGCGCCGCCAGTCCAGCCGTTTATCCAGCCACAGGGTGATGAGCACCTTGATGGTTTGGGCCACCACCCAGGAAAGCACGGCGCACCGCAGCGGCACATTGCTCCATAAATCCGCAAAAAGCTGCACGGACACTCACCTTCGTTTCTCTATTGTACGCGATGAAGGGTGGAAAAGGCAAGCTGCCTTAAAAAATCGGCCCTTCCACCAAAGGGGGCAAGCGCGTCCGCCGCGGCCTGGATATGGGCCTGGGCGTCTTTTTTCGCCTGCGCCGTGCCCACGCAGGCGGGCCAGGTCAGCTTGCCTTCCGCCGTATCCTTGCCCAAGGTTTTTCCCATCAGGGCAGGGTCCCCTTCCAAATCCAGAATATCGTCCACAATTTGAAAGGCCATGCCCAGGTGATAGCCATACTCGCGGCCCGCGTGCAGCTCTTTTTCCTCCGCCCCGCCCAGCAATAAGCCGGCGGTAACGGGGGCTGTGAGCAGGGCGGCGGTTTTGCCCTCGTGAATGGCGCGCACCAGGGCCATATTGGGGCGCGCGCCCTCCATGGTAACATCCAGCGTTTGCCCGGCCAGCATGCCGCCTACGCCCGCCGCCCCGGCAATTTCCCGCAGCGCCGGAAGGGCGCGGGGATGGGGGGAGGCGGCCATTACCTCAAAAGCGTGGGAAAGCAGCGCGTCCCCCGCCAGAATGGCCACCGCTTCGCCGTACACCACGTGATTGGTGGGCTTGCCCCGGCGCAGGGTATCGTTGTCCATGGCGGGCAGGTCGTCGTGGATGAGGGAATAAGCGTGGATCATTTCAATGGCGGCGGCAAAGGGAAGGGCGTCTTTTTCCGCTCCCCCCGCCAGTTCGTTGGCGGCGAGCAGCAGGCAGCCCCGCAGCCGTTTTCCGCCGCTGAGCAGGCTGTAGCGCATGGCCTTCCGCAGCGTTTCGGGCGCGCCGGTCATGGGCAGCGCGTTTAGATACGCTTCCAGCCGCGTTTTGTAGCCGTTCAGGGTTTCCTGCACGTTCATGGGGCGTCCTCCATGGGCGCGGTTTCGCCGCCGGACAGCTCCAGCATGCGCTTTTCCGCGTCCTCCAGCTCCTTGGTAAGCTGCTTGGACAGGGCCATGCCCGCTTCGTAGGCATTCAGCGCCTCAGCCAGCGGCAGGCTGCCCCCTTCCATTTTTTTTACCAGCCCTTCCAGTTCCATCAATCGATCCTCAAACGAGGCTTGCTTCTTGGCCAAAGGGGTCCTCCTTCCGTATGTCCAGCGCCTGCACCCGGATGCTGCCATCCTGCAGAAGCACGGTCATATCCTTTTTTGCCTGGTCCACGCGGGTAACGGGCTGCTTTCCATCCATCAGGATGGCGTAGCCCCGGTTCAGCGCCTGGCGGGGGCCAAGGGCAGTCAATTGGTCGGACAGGGTGGAAACGCGGGCCGAAAGCAGCGTCAGCCGCCGCTCCATAAGCGCTTGCAGGCGGTGGGCAAACAAATCTGCCTGGGCGTGGGCGGTGCGCAGCAGCGCGGCGGGATGCCGGGCGGCCAGGCGCTTTTCGCACAGGGCCAGGCGGGATTGGCGGGCGAGGATGGCGTTTTGCCCCGCGCGCTCCAGGCTTTCCCTTAGCTTTTGAATGGTGGCCAGCAGCGCGGCCTTTTCCGGCACGCACACCTCCGCCGCCACCGAGGGCGTGGCGGCCCGCACATCCGCCGCCAGGTCGGAAAGCGTTACGTCCACCTCGTGGCCCACGGCGGATACCACCGGCACCGGGCAGGCTGCGATGGCGCGCACCACGATTTCTTCGTTAAAGGCCCACAGATCCTCCATGGAGCCGCCGCCCCGGCCCACGATGACCACGTCCACCTGGGGCAGGGCGGAAATTTCGGCGATACCGGCGGCAATATCCTCCGCCGCGCCTTCGCCCTGCACCTGAGCGGGGCGGAGAATGATCTGCATGGCGGGGTAGCGCCGCCGGGTAACGGTGGCGATATCGTGAATGACCGCGCCGCTGCGGCTGGTGACGACGCCGATGGCCCGCGGCAGCAGGGGCAGCGGCCGCTTCCTCGTTACGTCAAACAGCCCTTCCTTCATCAGCTTGTTTTTCAGCGCTTCCAGCTTTAAATACAGTTCGCCCACGCCGTCGCGGGTCATGCTTTCGGCGTAAAACTGGTAGCTGCCCCGCTCGGCATACAGGCCCACCGCGCCGGTGAGCACCACCTTCATGCCGTTTTCAGGCCTGAAATCCAGCCGCATATTGTATTGCCGGAAGCAAACGCACTGGATCATGCAGGCTTCGTCCTTCAGGGTAAAGTACCAGTGGCCGGAGGAATACTTTTTAAAATCGCTGATTTCTCCGCGAAGAGAAAGAAAGCGCAGGGAGGGGTCGCTTGCCAGGGCGCGGCGCACGTAATCGTTCAGTTCTGAAACCGTCAGCGTCCAGGGCATGTCAAATCGCCTTTCTTTCGGCGGCTTCCACCGTGTTTTCCATCAGCATGCAGATGGTCATTTTGCCAACGCCGCCGGGCACGGGAGAAATATAGCCCGCCACCGGCTCCACGGAGGCAAAATCCACGTCGCCCACCACTTTTCCGTCCACCCGGTTGATGCCCACGTCCACCACGGCGGCGCCGGGCTTTACCATGCCGCCGGTGACGAAGCGGGGCTTGCCCACCGCGGCCACCAGAATGTCCGCCCGCCGGGTGTGGGCGCTCAGGTCCTTGGTGCGGGAATGGCACAGGGTGACGGTGCAGTTTTCATTCAAAAGCAGCATGGCGATGGGCTTGCCCACGATATTGCTGCGGCCAATCACCACCGCTTCCTTGCCCTCCAGGGGCACGCCGCAGGCCTTGAGCATATACAGGATGCCCTTGGGCGTGCAGGCCACCACGCCGGGCTGGCCGGTAAACAGCTTGCCCGCGTTTTGAATGTGGAAGCCGTCCACGTCCTTTTCAGGCGCAATTTTTGCCAAGGCCTGGGCTTCGTTCAAATGCCGGGGCAGGGGCAATTGCACCAGGATGCCGTCGATTTCTTCGTCCCGGTTCAGGCGGTCGATTTCCTCCTCCAGCGCTTCCTGAGTGGTTTCGGCGGGCAGCCGGAGCGTCCTGGACAGGATGCCCAGCTCCTCGCAGGCCTTTCCTTTATTGCGCACATAGACCTGGCTGGCCGGGTCGTCTCCCACCAGGATTACCGCCAGGCCAACCGATTTGCCTTTGCTTTTCAGCGCGTCCACCCGTTCCTTCAGCGCCGCCATTTGCCGGGCCGAAAGGGCTTTGCCGTCCATCAGGATCGCCATGGGCATCCTCCTTTTCAGTCGTGAGGGGGAGAAAATAAACAAGCATTGAATTAGGCGCCGGCGCGCTTCATTTTGTCCAGCGCGATAAGCGCTACGCCCACGGCGTTGTCGCCGGAAAATTCGGGGCGGCCGAAGTAAAGCTTCAGCCCCAGGCGGCGCTTTTCGTTGCGCTCCAGCAGCATTTGGCGCAAAAGCAGGGAGGAGGCCACGCCGCCCGCAATGAGCGCGTCCCTGGCGCCCGTTTCCTCCGCGGCCCGCTGCAAAAGGCGCAGCACCGTGCGGCACAGCACGCTGTACACCTCGGCGGCCACGTCCTCTTTTTTTTCGCCCGCGTCGATCATGCGCATCAATTGGGCCTCCGCTCCGGATAAATGGCAGCGCAGGCCGCCGGCCTCCAAACTGACGGGCACCCGCTGGCGGCTTTTTCCCTGGCGGGCCAATTCCTCCAAATGGGGCCCGCTGGGAAAGGGCAGCCCCAGCTTCACGCCCACCCGGTCCACCAACTGGCCCGCGTGCAAATCCGCCGCCGTGCCCAGGGGCTTTAAATGGCCGCCGTCTATTAGCAGCGCGTCGGTGGTGCCGCCGGACAGATGCAGGGCAAGGTACTTTTCGCTTTCCAGGCCGGTTCCATAGCGGGCCGCCGCAATGTGGCCCCGCTGATGAGTGGTGGTAAAAAAAGGCACGCGCAGGGCCGCGGCCAGGGCTTGCCCCTGGGATAACCCCACCTGGAACACCGGCATATAGGAATCGTCCCCGTCGCGGGGCGAAGCGGAGGCGCACACGCAGCCGATGGGCTCCTCCGCGCTGTTTAGCAAGGGCAGGAGCACTTGGGAAAGCTGCCTTACATGCGCAAAAACGGCCTCGCTTTGGCGAAGGCCGCGTTCACCCGCAGGCACCGGCAAAAGCCGCCTTTCCTGGCGCGGAAAAGCATCCGTGCCGCACAGGGCGGCGGAGGTGGTATAGCAGCTGGTATCCAGCCCCAGGGCCAGCATCAGGCATGCTCCTCCTGGTTCCGGGCGGAAAGCAGGGTGGAAAGCACGCCGTTGACGAATTTGGCCGCCGTGGGAGAATCAAAGCGCTGGGCCAGGGCCACCGCTTCATTGATGACCACCGCGTCCGGCGTTTCGCGCTGGCGGCACATTTCATACGCCGCCACCCGCAAAACGGCCCGGTCCACCTTGGCGATCCTGTCCAGCGTCCAGCCCTTAAGGCACTTTTCTATATCGGCGTCCAGCTCTCCGGCGTGCTCCTCCACGCCTTGGACCAGGGAGGAAATGTATTCCTCGTCGCCTTCCTCCGGGGTAAACTCAATCAGGCCGCGCAGCGTTTCTTCCCCGCCGTCGCCGCCCAGCATGTTTTCATACACCATCTGCACCGCCGCAGCCCGTGCCGATTTACGCGCCATGCAAATTTATCTCCATTTCGTTTGTAATAGGATGGATGGATTATTCCTGGGTTTCGCCGTCCGCGGTTTCCTGGGTTTGCTCTTCCGCTTCCTCAGGCGCGGCGGCGGCCTTTTCCGTCGCCTGGCGCACGGCGCGCGTGATTTCGGGATGCTGCTCCCGGTAGGGCACCGTTTCCTTATCGGGGATCACCCGGTTGAGCAGGTTTTTGATCCACTGCTTTTTATCCTTCACGCCGCCGATGAAAGCGCCCGCGCCCGTGATGAGGGCGACCCATACTGTGTTCCAGAATCCCGTGCACAGCAGCAGCAGCGCCAGCGCCATGGCCAGCACGGCGGCAAAAATGGCGCATTCCGGCGTGCCGATCTTGCCGATACGATCGAAAAAGGAATCTTTGCCGCTGTCATTCATGCTCTTGTTCCTCCGCTTCCGGCGCTGTTTCCGTTTCGCCGTCCTCGTCTTCCTGGGCCGCTTCGCCGTCGGCGGCTTCCGCTTCGGCCAAAGCTTCTTTCCCGTCCTTTGCCGTTTCCTCCGCGGGCGCGGCTTCGTTTACGGACGGCTGGCTATCTTCCTCCGCCTTTTCTTCCTCAGGCTGTTCCTGGGGCGTTTCCTCCCCGGACTCTTCTTCCTCCTTGGGCGGCTCCGGCACGATGGCGGGCTGATCGGGCGTGCCAAAGAGCCGTTCATGCAGCGGGCGCTTTTCCTTGGCGGGGGACAATTGCTCGGCGTTTTCCGCAGGAATGGCGGGCGTGGGAACATCCTGGGTGGATTCCACAGAAACGCGCACTTCCTTTACCTCGATGCCGGAGGAAGCGATCAAATACTGCTTGATTTGCTTTTGCAGGGAGGCGATGGCCAGCGGAATGGAAATGTTGTTGGCCATGGAAACGCACAGGTCCACCACCACGCCTTCCCGGCTGTTGAGGATGTTCATGGAGGAAACCTGAATTTCCTCGTGCAGGTCGATGCACTTTTGCACCAGGTTTTCAATGGCCTTTACCGCAATGCGCAATTCGCCGTTGTCCGTGCGCTGCACCACAAAATCGTGGCGCTTGGCGGCATAGCGGCGGGGGAGCACGATCAAGTAGCCCCCAAAGGCCGCCAGCAGCAGGCCGCACACGATGCACAGCACGCGCACCGCCAAGGGCAGGTTTTCCAGCATGCCCTGGATTTGCAGCCCGGCCACAAACAGCGCCGCCCCGGCCAAAATGACCAGCACCGCGCCAAAAAAGACGATCAACCGATCCCAGAGTTTGATTTTCATAGGAATTGCTCCTTTTTCTTGACAGCGCGGGGCGCTATTCAGGCGCGGAGACGGCCGCGAGGCGGCTTAGCGGGCTTTTTCGCGCCTTCTTCCGCCGCTTCTTCGGCGGCAGGAGCCTTCCTTTTCCGCTTCGGGGCGGGCTGGGCGGGAGCTTCCTGGTCAGCCTCGGCCTTCGCTTCTTCTTTAACCGGCTCTTCCGCCGTCTGGGCCAATTCCTCCGCTTGCGCAGGGGAACCGTCTACCTGGGCTTCTTCCGCCAGGGTATCAGAATCAAATTCGCTTTCCTGGGGCGCTTCCACAGCGGGCGCGCTCTGGGCTTCTTCCTGGGGCGGGTCCTCAGCAGGGTCTTCCTGCTTCGGCGCTTCCGCCTCCGGCGCGGCTTCCTGCGCGGTGGGAGCGGCGAGCACGGGACTCTTGGAGGCTTCCAGAATGTTCTGATTGGCCTTCTTTTCCTTTTCAAAGCTTACGCCCTGCACGTGCACGTCCACCCGCACCACATGCAGCCCGGTCAAGCTTTCCAGGGCCTTGCGCACGTTTTCCTGCACTTCGGCGGCCACTTTCTGAATGGGCTTGCCGTACTCCACGATGGTATACAGGTCCACCGCGGCCTCCTGGCTGCCCACTTCCACCTTCACACCACGGGTGATATTCTTGTTGCGGCCTAAAATTTCGCTGAAGCCGCCGCTGACGCACATGCCGGCAATGCCGTCGATCTCGTTGGCGGCTACGCCGGCAATGGTGGCAATGACTTCGTTGGCGTAGCTGATGGTGCCGCCGTTCTGCAAATCCACGTCAACCTTGACGGGAAGATTCTCCTTCTTCTGAGTCTTCTGCGGCATGCAAAAACACCTCCTTACAGGGTGCAACCAGTATAGCAGATTTTTGTTGATTTGGCAACAGTTTCACCGGGAATGCCCCTGGAATGACGCAATTTCTGCTTGATTA